>JAUUYI010000233.1 GCA_030590525.1 Sedimenticola sp.
CCCTAACTCAAGTTTCGGAGTTCATTGCTGTCAGCAGAAATGTAGGGTCGAATTTATTCGACCATCGAATCGGCCGAATGAATTCGGCCCTACAACGGCAATCTACCTACCCACTTGATCAGGGGAAGAAGGGATGGCCTGATTCAGCCTTTTCTATCATCTGAACTCCGAAACTTGAGTTCTAACTATAGAAGTCAGGAGTCAGGAGTCAGGAGTCAGAATAGGATCATGGCAGGTTCCAAAAGGTTCCCGGTTTTATCATTCTGAAATACTGAATACTGACTTCTGTCTCCTGAAGGTTCCTGCCCCCCCTGGAGTTAATCAAACAGAGAGGTTTCTCCCGGTCCCGTCGTTCCTCGGCCCTCGGTCCTGCTTCTATCCCGTCTCCCCCCATTCATTGCGACGGAGCATCTTCCAGATCCACCCCTGGAGGCGAGCCTGCCCGGTCAACACGTAAGCGAGGGCGTGTTCGTTCTGCAGCGTCCACTCCATGCGGCTGCGTGCAGAGAGGGTACCGCAGAGCAGCAGCAGATCGCCCTCTTCCATCCTGGTCTCATCGTCAGGGAGAATGAAGCGGGTATCTTTACGCCGCAGCAGCAGAGGGATGACAGGGAGCTTACGCTCGCGCTCCCGGGGGCAGGTCAACAGGTCCTCCAGGGTGACCACCTGGCCTCGAGGAAGCACACCGCAAACCGCATAGGCATCCGTTTCGTTCAGGGCCACCTCCCACACCTCCGGCACCTCGACGTCCACCAGCGCGGAGATACGGCTGATCAGCTCACAGGCCCAGCTATCATCCTCATGCATAGCCAGGCTGGCGAACTCATACAGCAGGGGCGTCGCCAGCAGTACCCTGATCCGGTTGGCGATGATAGCGCTGGGGTGCATCACCATATCCGCCTGCACCGCATCGAAGATCCGTTGATTGTCCTGCATATTCTGCCGCGCCACCACGAACAGATCCGGCTTCATCCGCTTGGCGGTCATGATGATCGAGAGATTATTGGAATCCCTGTCGGTCCCCGCCACCAGTCCGACCGCACCCTCAATCCCCGCCTGTTCCAGCGTCTCGGCCTCAGTGCCCCGGCCGATCACGTACTCTCCATCGGGTATGCCTGTCTTATCCGGTGTCGCCTCCACCACCACCGTTTCGAGCCCCTCCTCCTTCAGACGCTGGTAGACCGCCCGCCCAAAGCGCCCGTAACCACAGACGATCCAGCGACCCTTCGTCGGGGGATAGAGCGGCTCTGCCAACGCCTGGTGACGTACCCCGGTCAGCCATTCATGGAGCAGATAGAGGCCCGGCGTGTGTAGCGCAGTGGCCAGATGCCGGGCAAACTTATCATAGGGATCGATAATGAAATCGGTACCGAATGAGGCCATGTTGGCCTCCACATCGTGGGAATCGGCCCGGCAGATCACACGTATATCCGGGTGTAGCAGCTTGCTGGTGATGGCAATCTTCAGGTTGACATCGTTGTCGTTGGTCAGTGCCACCACCGCATGGCAGAACGGGTGTTCCAGGCCCGCCGCCAGCAGGTACAGGGGGCGCGAGGCATCCCCTTGCAGTGCCGGCACGAACTCCCGCAGATTCTCCAGTTGCAGTAGATTGACCCGCTCCTGGTCGATATCGATTGCCACCGCATGATGATGTCTCTCCGTCACCGCTCGGATCAGGGCACTACCGGTCTCACCATAGCCGCAAACCAGCAGGAACGGCTCCCGTATGCGTTTGATGCGGCGGGAGAAGCGTCGTTCGATGACGGCCTGCCTCAGGCTGCGGTCCTGCACCAGGGTCAGAATGGTACCGATGGCGTAGATCCAGACTACGACGGTGGCGTAGATCGAAAAGGTCACCCACAGGCGCTGGGCGTCGGTGAACTCGTAGGGGATCTCGCCAAAACCGATGGTGGTGGCCATGAAACTGACAAAATAGAAGGCATGGAAAAAATCCATGTGCCAGGGATTGCCCTGGGGATCCTGCCCCGGGATCAACACCAGCCCGAGCACTGTCACCGCATAGGTCAGCACCAGCGTGATCAGCGGCAGCCGCGTACGCCGGAAGATGAGAAAAAAGATATTCTGCATGACGGCCTCGTCAGCGGCGCAGCATCACCGTTTCGATTATCAGCAGCACCACGGAGATCACGTTGGCCAGCATGGCGCCACCGGAGAGGGAGACAATACTGGCGGTTGCAGCCGGGCTCAGACCGCCACCACTGACCTGTTCCGCGTAAACCCAGACCAGGGAGGCGGCGAACAGCTGCAACACCGCCACCAGACTGGTGGCCAGCAGCACCGCCCCCAACTGGGTACGATCACCGAATTTGAGAACCGTCGCGATCAGGTTAACCACCAAGACCGCGAACAGTTCATATACGTTGTGGTGATCCGGGTTGTCCATCTCACCCACGAAGAAACCGAAGTTAAGGGTCAGGGACAGCACGATAAAAAAACCAAAGGCGACCTTTTCCGGGTTCATCCTAGGAGCCTGTTCGAGTGATGGGCACGGCGCTTCGCGCCTTTGCCCATCCTACACGGTTGAATCTCATAGTGTTGCTCTCTTTGCATCACTGTAGGATGGGCAAAGGCGCGAAGCGCCGTGCCCATCAAAATCCGCTCAGGAAGGAAAGGAAAACTGAGCGCCCTCACGCACCCCGGCAGATGGCCAGCGCTGGGTGATGGTCTTGCGACGGGTATAGAAGCGTACCCCGTCCGGACCGTAGGCCGCAAGATCACCGAACAGAGAGCGTTTCCAGCCACCGAAGCTGTGGAACGCCACCGGCACCGGCAACGGTACATTGATGCCCACCATCCCCGTCTTGACGTGGTCACTGAAGTAGTGCGCCACCTCCCCGTCCCGGGTGAAGATGCAGCTGCCGTTCCCATACTCATGGGTGTTGATCAGTTCCAGCGCCTGCTGCATGTTCTCCACCCGCATCACCAGCAGCACCGGGCCGAAGATCTCTTCCTTATAGCAGACCATCTCCGACGTAACCCGGTCGATCAGGGTACCACCAACGAAGAAGCCGTTTTCGTAACCCGCTATGTGCGGATTCCGGCCGTCGACCTCGATCACCGCGCCATGCTCCTGCGCGCTGCTGATGTAGCCATTCACCTTCTCCATGTGCTGGCGGGTAATGACCGGGCCAAAATCATTCTGATCATTGTCATAGGCGCCCACCTTGAGTGTTTCCATCCGCTTTTTCATCCGGGAAACGAGCCGGTCACCCACCTCATCCCCAACCACCACTGCCACCGCCAGCGCCATGCAGCGTTCACCGCTGGAACCGAAAGCCGCACCGACGAGGACGCTGACTGCACTCTCCAGGTCTGCATCGGGCATTACAATGGCATGGTTCTTGGCGCCGCCCAGGGCCTGACAGCGTTTGCCGCTGCCGGTGGCAGTCTGGTAGACATGCTCGGCAATGGCGGTGGAGCCGACGAAGCTGACTGCCTGGACACGCTTATCCAGCAGCAGGGTATCGACTGCCTCCTTATCCCCGTTGACCACATTCATCACCCCCTTAGGGAGGCCTGCCTGGTGCAGCAGTTGGGCGATAAACAGGGGTACCGAAGGGTCCCGCTCAGAGGGCTTCAACACGAAGCAGTTACCGCAGGCAATGGCCAACGGGTACATCCAAAGGGGCACCATGGCTGGAAAGTTGAACGGTGTGATGCCGGCCACAACCCCGAGCGGCTGAAATTCACTCCAGGAGTCGATCGCAGTGCCTACATTCCGGCTGTGTTCTCCCTTCAGTAACTCCGGGGCATAGCAGGCGTATTCCACGTTTTCGATACCCCGCAGCACTTCTCCCCGGGCATCGTGCAGGATCTTGCCATGCTCCTCCCCTGCCATCGCAGCGAGCGTATCGATATTCTCTGCCAGCAGTTCCCTGAAACGGAACATGATACGTGCCCGCTTCAGAGGCGTGGTGGCACGCCACCCGGGGAATGCGTCAGCAGCAGCCCCGATTGCCTCCTCCACCGTTTCCCGCGACGCCAGTCCGGTCTGTCGGATGACCTCCCCGGTCGCCGGGTTGAATATATCGTGGACGCGCTTTGCGTCTTCCCGCAACTCACCGTTTATCAGGTGTCCTATCTTGACCATGAATCTATCCCCAAACCGGCTTAAGTTAAAGAAAAGCCCCTTGAGGCTCTTGCAAAACTCTTAAATCCCCTCTCCCTTGAGGGAGAGGGCTAGGGTGATTAAAATCAAAGCGTTATCTCTTTTGATTCCCTCACCCCAACCCTCTCCCGG
>JAUUYI010000183.1 GCA_030590525.1 Sedimenticola sp.
AACCCGGAACTGCTGGAACGACTGGCAGCGCGCAAGGCCACGATCCTGGCCATGGACAGCGTACCCCGCATATCCCGTGCCCAGAAACTGGATGCCCTCAGTTCCATGGCCAATATTGCAGGCTACCGGGCGGTAGTGGAGGCAGCCAACCAGTTTGGCCGGTTCTTCACCGGCCAGGTGACAGCCGCCGGCAAGGTGCCGCCGGCCAAGGTGATGGTGATAGGGGCCGGCGTCGCCGGCCTGGCAGCCGTCGGCGCCGCCGGCTCCCTTGGTGCCGTGGTACGCGCCTTCGACACCCGTCCCGAGGTCAAGGAGCAGGTGGAGAGCATGGGCGCAGAATTTCTGGAACTGGAGTTCGAAGAGGAGGGGGGCGGCAGCGGAGGCTACGCCAAGGTGATGAGCGAAGAGTTCATCAAGGCGGAGATGGCGCTGTTTGCCCAGCAGGCGATGGAGGTGGACATCATCATCACCACCGCCTTGATCCCCGGTAAGCCGGCCCCGGAACTGATCACCGCCGGGATGGTGGAATCGATGCAGGACGGCAGTGTCATCGTGGATCTGGCCGCGGAGCAGGGCGGCAACTGCGCCCTGACGGAGCCGGGCAAGGTAGTCGTCAGGAACGGTGTCACCCTCATCGGCTACACCGACCTGCCGAGCCGGCTGCCGACCCAGTCCAGCCAGCTATACGCCACCAACCTGCGGCATCTGCTCTCCGATCTCTGCAAGGAGAAAGATGGTGTGATCCGGCTGGATATGGAGGACGATGTCATACGTGGCACCACCGTGGTCAAGGATGGAGAGATCACCTGGCCGCCACCCCCGCCCAAGGTGGCCGCGATCGCCAAACCAAAACCGGCCACTCCCTCTCCACCAGTGGTGAAAAAGGAGGACAAGAAAAGCAGTCTCTCCCAATGGATCTTCATGGGGGTGGGCGCACTGCTGCTGGCGGCGCTCGGCCAGGTCTCCCCACCCGACTTCCTGGCCCACTTCACGGTCTTCGTCCTGGCCTGCTTCATCGGTTACCAGGTGGTCTGGAACGTGACCCCGGCCCTGCACACCCCGCTCATGAGTGTTACCAACGCCATCAGTGGCATCATCGTCATCGGCGCCCTGCTGCAGATATCCAGCGACGACACGCTGATAGTCATCCTGGCAACGATCGCGGTCTTGATCGCCACCATCAATATCGCCGGGGGCTTCTACGTCACCCAACGCATGCTGAAGATGTTTCGGAAGTAAGGGAGAGATAGACAATGACGGAAGGCTTATTGACTGCGGCGTACATCATCGCCAGCATCCTGTTTATCCTTGCCCTTGGGGGACTGAGCAACCCGGAGACCGCACGCAGAGGTAACATCTACGGCATCATCGGCATGGCCATTGCCATTGCAGCCACCATCTGGGGCAGCCAGGTCACCAGCTACGGGATATTGGCCATGGCCATGATCGCCGGCGCCCTGATCGGTGGCTATGTCGCCAACCGGGTGGAGATGACCGGCATGCCGCAACTGGTGGCCATGCTCCACAGCTTCGTGGGACTGGCGGCCGTGCTGGTGGGTTATGCCAGTTACATGGACCCGAACAGCCATCTCCAGGGGGTGGAGAAGACGATCCACCAGGTGGAGATCTACCTGGGGGTGCTGATCGGTGCCATCACTTTCACCGGCTCGATCATCGCCTTCGGCAAACTGCAGGGGGTCATCGGCAGCAAACCGCTGCTGCTGCCGGCCCGGCACTGGCTCAACCTGGGCCTGCTGCTGACGTCGATCTGGATGGGTTTCGTCTTCGTCGGTGCAGAGGAGTTGGCGGGCGGTATATCGCCGCTGCTGATCATGACCGCCATTGCCCTGCTGTTCGGCATCCACATGGTGATGGCGATTGGCGGTGCCGACATGCCGGTGGTGGTCTCCATGCTCAACAGTTACTCGGGCTGGGCGGCGGCGGCCACCGGCTTCATGCTGGCCAACGATCTGCTGATCGTCACTGGCGCCCTGGTGGGCAGCAGTGGCGCCATCCTCTCCTACATCATGTGTCGCGCCATGAACCGGAAGTTTCTGGCGGTCATCGCCGGTGGCTTCGGCACCTCCAGCGGCACGGTAGCCAGCAGCTCCGCCGGCGAGCAGGGGGAAGTGATCACCACCACGGCTGAGGAGACGGCGGAACTACTCAAGCAGGCCAAAAGCGTCGTCATCGTACCCGGTTACGGCATGGCCGTGGCCCAGGCACAGCACATCGTCGCCGAGATCACCAGCAAGCTGCGCAGCAAGGGAACCCAGGTGCGTTTCGGCATCCACCCGGTGGCCGGCAGGCTGCCCGGCCACATGAACGTACTGCTGGCGGAGGCCAAGGTCCCCTATGACATCGTCCTGGAGATGGACGAGATCAACAGCAGCTTCCCTGCCACCGATGCGGTGCTGGTGATCGGCGCCAACGATATCGTCAACCCGGACGCCCAGGACAACCCCGACAGCCCGATCGCCGGTATGCCGGTGCTGGAGGTGTGGAAGGCGGAGACGGTGGTGGTGATGAAACGCAGCATGGCCACCGGCTATGCCGGGGTCGAGAACCCCCTCTTCTTCAAAGAGAACACCCGCATGCTGTTCGGCGACGCAAAGGCGAGCGTGGGGGCGATCCTGGCCAACATCTGACTGCCAGGCCCGGTGCAAGGTGGCGACACCTGCACCGGGTGGTTAGGCCAACGGTAAGAATAAATCATGCCTATCCGGTTAACGCCCAAGACAACTACCCGTGGTATTGGGCCCTGGCTTTGCTGGTCTGGCGACACCACATATAGGGGTAGTGGGCAACATCCGGATAGGCATTGAATAAATCACCCCATAATGCGCATAATATGTAGGGTCGAATTTATTCGACCACCGAATCGGCCGAATGAATTCGGCCCTACAATGGAAACCTACCCACTTGAATCAGGGAAAGAGCCACTTATTTTTTCCGTGATCTGGACAACTTAAAGGACCACAGAACCCAAGGAGTCTGTTATGAAAGCTTTGCTGCTGCTGGCCTCGAATGGACCGCTGGTCATTCTCTCTTCCCACGAATCTCCGCTGGACGACGTCTTCCTGGGCAAGCTGAAGGCCAAGGGGATCGACAAGTTCTTCGCCTTTGATCTGGACCTCGAACTGGTGAAGGCGCGCTACGGCGGCCATTTCACCAAGGTAATGCAGGACCTGCATGAAACCGATGACCTGCGGGTGCTGGATTACAACGGCCACCGCATTTTCGATCTGTTCCGTTTCGATGAGCTGGGTGAGCAACTGATGTATGACCCGGCGATGCAGAAGAACAAGGTGTATGTAGACTAGCCCGCATTTCTCACCAGGACGACGAGCCCTCGCCCCCTGGTGAGAAATACGGGCTAGCAGCCACATGCTCTAAGAGCCTGTCGGATTTGACCGATCGAAGCGAAGATTCCTGGAATCGAATTAAATCAGTTTATCGAATTCGACAAACTGAGTTGATCGCTCTCCAGGGATTTGCAGCCGATTAGCGTTCAATCCGACAGCCTTCCAGGCAGGTTCAAATCATCGACAAAAAAATGGCAGCGCCCTGAGGCGCTGCCATTTCATCACACAAATGAATCGGGAAGCTTAGCTGAAGAACTTTTTCGCCAAACCCAGAGCACCTTCAACCCCGCCTATAGAGTCCAGCAGTGAACCGCCGCTGCTGGACTGATCAACCATCTGTGGCAAAGTTTCGGACAGGCCACTCAGCAATGAGCTTTCATCACCTCCAAACTGAGAAGCGAGCTCTGCGATCTTGTCGCTGCCGATAACTTCCTTCAGCTGATCAGGAGATACAGGTTCGTTCTCCCCCTGACAGTGGCAAACGAGCGCGTGGTGGAAAACTATCTCGAACGGCAAGCTGTCGAGCGAGATTATGACAGTAACGTCTGGCACTACGCTTTTGATGAAGAGATGCAGCGCTGGGTAGCCACGGAGGGCGGACAGCGGCGTTCCATACCCTGGATCGAGCAGCGTGGCGATCGATCTCAGATCACACTCAAACCTCTTCCGTCCCAAAAGCACCTGCGTAATAGTGACGGGCTTGACATCCGCCATCTCGTTCTCGATGAGATCAAAAGCGCGCTTCGCCTGCGGCTTGGCGAGCGTTTCGCGCGCTACAGCTACCAGGTCTTACCGGGTGGCTGGAGCTCCATCGACATCACTCGTGCGGTCAGCAAGGCAAGCGCCGTAGACCACTACCTTGCGCGGCACAACCTCGAGCCGGAGGACGCTATGTACATCGGCAACGAGTTTTTTCGGGGAGGTAACGACCAGCCCCTGCTCGACAAGTTCGAGCGCATCCGGGCCATCGCGGTCAACCAGCAAGCAGAGGAGATCCCATCGGCACCCAACCTGGACTGGGGCGGGGACCGGGGGGAATTGTCCGCCGAGTATCACCTCACTGAAGTGCTGCAGCGCTATGCAAAAGCCATCGTGGCCGCGCGGGTGAGCCCTCAGCACCTCCCCGTGCCAGTCATCCGCGCCCTTCACCTGGACGCCTTTGACACGAAGATTCGTGAGCAGCGGAAATTCCACGACCTCCTGGTTACCCCAAATGGCCCTGAACAATTTGCCTTGCGGCGAAAAATTATCTGCCTGCAGGACGAACTACTGAGGGAAATTCTCGATCGCAGGGAACCGGCGAAAGGGTGACGTCCAATAAAACCACCTGATTACCTACTATGGCTAGGCTGGTTTTCAAGCCATTTTCGCCGTAAATGCTCAATATTTCGGGGCAATTTCGTAGGGGGGATAAGGCGCGCCGCATCCACCAATGGTCTGACTACATGCCGCAACGCCAGGAATGGTGGATGCGCTACGCTTATCTCCCCTACAGCGTCCAGGCTGCCCCTTGTCTTGGAGTATGGCTTAGACACGTAGGTAATCAGGTAAAACTAAGGATCTTGTCGAGGTATGGGTTTAACCCGGATTTCTCACCAGGATGACGAGCCCTCGCTTGATCTTTGAATCCACAAGGAATTTTCCTCAGGTCGCTTCCGGCATCTGCCGTACATGGATGTACCAATGCCGCGAGTACAGGATGTACAGGAGCGGTCTGCCTCCCGCGACACTTGTACTTCCGTGTACGTCGTCGGAAATACAGCCCGTATTCCGCTCCTTCGGAAAATCCCTTGTGAATCCAAATCGCTGCGCGATCATCTCGCCCCTTGGT
>JAUUYI010000182.1 GCA_030590525.1 Sedimenticola sp.
AAGGTGTTGCTTGGGCATAGGAACGGTGACATCACGTCACACTACTCGGCACCTGAGATCGGGGAGCTATTGGCGGCGGTGAATCGGATTTGCGAGGTCAATCCCGGCAAAATCCCGTCACTGACTATCCTGAAACGAAAAAACCGGCTAGGGGAGCAATCCTAACCGGTTGATTTTACTTTAAAATATTGGTAGCGGGGGCAGGATTTGAACCTACGACCTTCGGGTTATGAGCCCGACGAGCTGCCAGACTGCTCCACCCCGCAACTTTGAAGCGCGAATATTACAACCTCTCCAGCCTTCTGGCAAGCCTTTTATCAGGTTTTTTTCGAACTGAGGCGTTTGGTGATGAAAAGGGTGAGACCACTTGCCACGACCGCCACCATGACGAAGAGGGGCCAGAGTTCGGGCAGGATCTCCCAACCCAGCGCGATGACGCTCCAGTCGCCCTCCCCTGCCCGGATGGAAAGGGCATACTCTTCCAACAGGTAGTCGCTGTAGATCAGCAGCAGACCCGCAACCAGTCCGGAGAGCAGCAGGCACATCGGAGGGACCCGTGGCTACCGTCGCCGATCAGCCGCCGATGGCGGCGGCGCAAAGCGACAACAGGCCGGCGGGGAACATGCCCAGCAACAGCATCGAGAGGCCGTTCACGCTCATCAGAATGCGCGCGTCTATGCCGGCTGTCAGTGCCGTCTCATCCTGCGGTTTGTCGAAGTACATCAGCTTGATGATGCGCAGGTAGTAGAAGGCGCCAATGATGGAGAAAAAGACGGCGACCAGTGCCAACCACACCATGTCGATCGAGATGACAGCCTGCAGCACCACCAGCTTGGCAAAGAAACCGACCGTAGGCGGCACGCCGGCCATGGAGAACATCAGCAGCAGCATCATGGCGGCGAACCAGGGGCTGCGCTCGTGCAGACCCTTATAATCATGCAGATCTTCCGCCTCGAAACCGTTGCGGCTGAGCATGATGACGATACCGAAGGCGCCGATAGCGGTAATGGCATAGACGATGGCATAGAACATGGCTGCAGAGTAACCTTCACTGGTACCTGCAAGAATGCCCAGCAGCAGGAACCCCACGTGGGAGATGGTGGAGTAGGCAAGCATGCGTTTGATGTTGTATTGGGCGATGGCGAAGATGTTACCCACGACCATGGAGAGTACCGCCAGGATCACCAGCATCCCCTGCCAGTCTCCATGCAGGCCACCCATACCGTCTACCAGAAGCCGCATGGCAAGGGCGAAGGCGGCAATCTTGGGGGTACTGCCGATGAACAGGGTAACGGCGGTGGGGGCACCCTGATAGACATCCGGAACCCACATATGGAACGGCACCGCGCCGAATTTGAAGCCGATTCCGACCACCAGAAAAACCAGCCCGAAAACCAGCACCATGTCGTTGGCACCCTTTTCGGAGAGGGCCTGCGCCACCGCCTGGAATTCGATGGAGCCGGTGGCGCCGTAGATCATGGAGATGCCGTAGAGCAGCATGCCGGAGGCCAGTGCGCCCAGCACGAAATATTTCATCGCCGCCTCGGACCCGATGCGGGAGTTGCGGTCAAAGGCTACCAGCGCGTAGAGGGAGAGTGCCAGCAGCTCCAGCCCCAGATAGACGCTCAGGAAACTATTGGCGGAGATCATGATCGTCATGCCGAGCACGGCGAACAACCCCAACACGTAGAACTCGCCTTTGAACAGCCCCCGATCGCGCAGGTAATCCTTGGCGTAGAGGAAGGCACCGGCACTGATCAGATAGATGGAGATCTTGAGCACATCACCCATCCGGTCCCGGATCACACTGCCATCGAACACCACCTGCGGCTCGTTGCCGCCAGTGGCCAGGGTAACTCCCACCGCCAGCAGCAGGCCGATCTGGGCAATCCCATAACTGATGATCCGCTGCTCCTGTTTCAGGAACAGGTCTACCAGCAGCACCGTACAAGCCAGGGCGAGGAGGTAGAGTTCCGGCAGGACCGGTATCAGACTGGAGGTCTCAAATTGCATCGATGCTCACCCATTCCATATCCGCCATCTCACAGCTTGGAGACGGCAATGTGCTTCAACAGATCGACGATAGAGGCATCCATCACCTCTATCAGCGGTGCCGGCCAGAGACCGAGCAACAGTACCGCGATGGCCATGGAGCCGAGAATAAAGAACTCCCGGTTGCTGATATCCTCGAGCGCCGCCACCTTGTCGTTGGCCACTGGGCCGAATACCACCCGCTTGACCATCCACAGGGTGTAGGCCGCCCCGATGATCAGGGTGGTGGCAGCCAGGAAGGCAAACCAGAAGTCGGCGCGGAAGCTGGCCAGGATCACCATGAACTCACCCACGAATCCGGAAGTGCCCGGCAGGCCTGCGTTGGCCATGGCAAAGAAGACCATCAGGCCGGCGAAAATCGGCATACTGTGCACGACGCCGCCGTAGTCAGCGATCTGACGGCTGTGCATCCGGTCGTAGAGTACGCCGACACAGAGGAACATGGCGGCGGAGATAAAGCCGTGGGAGATCATCTGCACCATTCCCCCTTCCACGCCGAGCAGGGCGCCGCCAGTGGCTTCCGGGTTGGCGGCGATCATGAAGACGATGAAGAAACCGAGGGTAACGAAACCCATGTGGGCGATGGATGAATAAGCGATCAGCTTCTTCATGTCCTGCTGTACCAGGGCGACGAAACCGATGTAGACCACTGCGATCAGGGAGAGGGTGATGACCAGCCAGTCCAGATGCTGGCTGGCGTCCGGGGTGATGGGCAGACTGAAGCGCAGGAAACCGTAGCCGCCGATCTTCAGCATGATCGCAGCCAGAATCACCGACCCCCCGGTGGGGGCCTCAACATGGGCATCCGGCAGCCAGGTATGTACCGGCCACATGGGTACCTTGACCGCAAACGCCATAAGGAAGGCAACGAAGATCAGGATCTGCTCATTCAGCGAGAGCTTCAGATCGTGGAATGCCAGGATATCGAAGCTCCCGGACTGGAAGTACATGTAGATCAGGGCGATCAGCATGAACACCGAGCCGAAGAAGGTGTAGAGGAAGAACTTGATGGTGGCGTAGACCCGGTTTGGCCCACCCCAGATACCGATGATCAGGAACATCGGGATCAGCATCGCCTCCCAGAAGACGTAGAAGAGCATGGCGTCCAGGGCCGAAAAGACCCCCACCATCACCCCTTCCATGATCAGGAAGGAGGCCATGTAACTGGCCGGCTTGTACTGGATCACTTCCCAGCCGGCGATGATCACGAACACCGAGATGAAGGTGGTGAGGATGATCAGGGGCATGGAGATACCATCCACCCCCAGGTAGTACTCGATATTGAGCTGGGATATCCATGAGCCGCGCTCGACGAACTGCATCTGCGCCGTGCTGGAGTCGAAACTGGACCAGAGCGGCAGGCTCACGATGAAGGTGAGCAGGGCAATCACCAACGCGGTCCAGCGGGAGGCGTTGGCGGCGTGATTGCCACTGGCAAGCACGAGTATGCCACCGATGATCGGCAACCAGATGGTCAGGCTGAGAATGGGCAGGTCTGCAAACATGCGAGGCGTCCTAAACGATCACGTACCAGGTCAGCAGCAACAGCAGACCCAGGATCATGGCGATGGCGTAATGAAACAGGTAGCCGGTCTGGATCTGGCGGGCCCAGTCGGCGAAGCGGCCGACACTGTGTGCCGAGCCATTGATAATAAGGGTGTCGATGATGCCCCGGTCACCGATATTCCAGAGCAACTTGCCGATGACCCGGCTGCCACCGGCGAAGACGAACTGGTAGATCTCATCGAACCAGTACTTCTTCTCCAGCATCAGATAAATCAGGTCGAAACGGGTCTTGATATCCAGCGCGATCGAGGGCCGTTTCATGTAGATGAACCAGGCGACGAACACCCCGCCCATGGCCAGGAAGAAGGGCAGCCCCATCATGCCGTGCAGCATGAAGGCGAGGGAGCCGTGAAAACCCTCACCGATCTTTCCTACCACATCGTGTGCCGGCAGCACATAGATCGCATCCTTGAACCAGTCACCGAACAGCATGTCGCCGATGGTCAGGTAACCGATGCCGATGGAGGGGATAGCCAGCAGCACCAGCGGGAGGGTGACCACCCGGGGTGATTCATGCAGGTGTTCCACGGCGTGTTTGTCCCGTGGACCGTCGCCATGGAATACCAGGAAGAACATGCGGAAGCTGTAGAGAGCGGTGACGAAGACACCCGCCACCACCAGCACATAGGCGTAACCTGAGCCGGCGATCTCCGAGTAATGCACCGCCTCGATGATGGCGTCCTTGGAGAAGAAGCCGGAGAATCCGGGAAATCCGATCAGCGCCAGGGTACCCACCAGGGAGGTCCAGTAGGTCCAGGGCATGTACTTACGGATACCACCCATATTGCGGATGTCCTGGTCGTGGTGCATGCCGATGATCACGGAGCCGGCGGCCAGAAACAGCAGCGCCTTGAAGAAGGCATGGGTCATCAGGTGGAAGATACCCGCCGAATAGGCGGAGACACCCAGCGCTACCGTCATATAGCCCAGCTGGGAGAGAGTCGAGTAGGCCACGACCCGTTTGATGTCATTCTGGACGATACCGATCAGACCGGTAAAGAAGGCGGTGGTGGCACCGATCACCAGCACGAAGGTGAGCGCCGTCTCCGACAGTTCGTACAGGGGCGACATGCGGGCCACCATAAAGATACCGGCGGTCACCATGGTGGCGGCGTGGATCAGGGCGGAGATCGGGGTCGGGCCCTCCATGGAGTCCGGCAGCCAGACATGCAGCGGGACCTGGGCCGACTTGCCCATGGCACCAATGAACAGCAGAATACAGACCACCGTCATCAGGGACCAGCTGGTGTCACCCCAGATCTGGATCTGAGTATCGGCCAGCCCGGGTGCCCGGGCGAACACCTCGGCGTAATCCAGGCTGTTGGCGTACATGGCCACGGCGGCGATACCGAGAATGAAGCCGAAGTCCCCCACCCGGTTGACCAGAAAGGCCTTCATGTTGGCAAACACGGCAGTGGGGCGCACCGCCCAGAAGCCGATCAACAGATAGGAGACCAGGCCCACCGCCTCCCAGCCAAAGAACAGCTGCAGGAAGTTGTTGGACATCACCAGCATCAGCATGGAGAAAGTGAACAGTGAGATATAGCTGAAAAAACGCTGGTAGCTGTTGCGCCCGGCCAGGCT
>JAUUYI010000349.1 GCA_030590525.1 Sedimenticola sp.
AGGCGTTACCTGGCACCCTGCCCTTCGAAGCCCGGACTTTCCTCGCTGCCACCCCGAAGGGCGGAAGCGCGACCATTCGGCCGACTCCCTGATACTTAAGGTAAGGGCTTGCCGGCCGGGATGCAAGTATCAGGAGTCAGAAGTCAGAAGTCAGAAGTCAGAAATCAGAAATCAGAAATCAGAAATCAGAATGGGATCGCTCCAAGTTCTGGAAGGTTCCCCTGTCCTCCATTCTGAATACTGACTTCTGGATATTGTCTTCCGAATTCTGACTATTGCAACAATCTAGATTGGCAGATATCATTCGAGGTTTTCCCGTTTAATTTGGTAGGGGCGGTCCGGACAATTACAGGACTGCCTTTTTGTTTTTCTGGGCCAGGGACGCAAAATCATGCCACAAGCATTAATGGCGACATACAATCGACTTCCCGTCAGTTTCCAGCGCGGCGAAGGGACTTGGCTGTGGGACAGTGAAGGAAAGCGCTATCTGGATGCCCTCTCCGGCATCGCCGTGTGCGGGCTGGGCCATGCCCACCCAGCGGTCAGCAAGGCCCTTTGCCAGCAGGCTGGAGAGTTGATCCATACCTCCAACCTTTATCACATACCGCTACAGGAACAGCTGGGGGACGCGCTCACCCGGGTGGCACAGATGGAGCGGGTATTCTTCTCCAACTCAGGGGCCGAGGCCAACGAGACGGCGATCAAGCTGGCACGACTCTACGGCCACCGGAAGGGGATTGAAAAACCGGCCATACTGGTGATGGAAGGGAGCTTTCACGGCCGGACCCTGGCCACCCTCTCCGCCACAGGAAACCGCAAGGTCCAGGCAGGCTTCGAGCCGCTGGTCCAGGGTTTTGCCCGGGTCCCGTTCGGTGATATAGAGAGTGTACGCGCAGTCGCCGAACACAGCTCGAACATCGTGGCCGTCCTGGTGGAACCGATCCAGGGCGAAGGTGGTATCAACATCCCCCCCGAGCACTATCTGGCACAACTGAGAGCGGTGTGTGATCAGCATCAGTGGTTGCTGATGCTGGATGAGATCCAGACTGGCATGGGCCGCAGCGGCCGCATGTTCTCATACCAGCACAGCGACATAACCCCGGATGTCATGACCCTGGCCAAGGGACTGGGCAATGGCGTGCCCATTGGCGCCTGCCTGGCCCGGGGCGATGCCGCAGAGGTACTTGGTGCCGGCAGTCACGGATCCACCTTTGGCGGCAACCCGCTTGCCTGCGCCGCGGCCCTGGCAGTACTGGAGACCCTGGAGCAGGAACGGCTGCCATCCAGAGCAGAGGCCCTTGGGGCACGCCTTCTGAGCCACTTTGCCGATGCCCTGTCAGACGTAGCCGGGATTGAAGAGATTCGCGGCCAGGGACTGCTGATCGGGATAGAACTGGACCGCCCCTGCACAGAGCTTGTGGAACTGGCCCTGAAACAGGGGCTTCTGATCAACGTTGCCGCAGAACGCGTGGTCAGACTGCTGCCACCACTCATTATGACAGACGCAGAGGCAGAGCAACTGGTGGAGCAACTCTCCAGCCTGCTGAAGGATTTTCTCGACAGCTGACGGATTGCATCTGCCCCTGATCAAGTGGGTAGATTACCGTTGCAGGGCCGAATTCATTCGGCCGATTCGGTGGTCGAATAAATTCGACCCTACATTTCTGCTGACAGCAATGAACTCCGAAACTTGAGCTCGTTAAAATGAAGAAACAGTGATGGTCAACGACAATACAGCCTCACCCAGACACTTCCTCTCCCTGCTCGATTTCGATGGCCGGGAGTTGAGGGCACTGATAGAGCGGGCAATCGAACTCAAAACGATACTGGGCCGAGGCGAGAACTACCGCCCGTTCAGTGGCCACACGCTCGGTATGATCTTCGAAAAATCCTCCACCCGAACCCGGGTCTCGTTCGAAGTAGGAATGACTCAACTCGGTGGTCACGCCCTGTTTCTCTCATCCCGGGACACCCAGCTGGGCCGTGGTGAGCCGATCGAAGACAGCGCCCGGGTTTTGTCCCGGATGGTGGACTGCATCACGATCCGCACTTTCCAGCATGAGACGGTGGAGCTTTTCGCCCTCCACTCCCGGGTACCGGTCATCAACGCACTGACCGACCTGCTCCACCCCTGCCAGCTGCTGGCGGATATGCAGACCTGGTTCGAGCGCAGGGGCGATATCGCTGGAAGACAAGTGACCTGGATCGGTGATGGTAATAACATGTGCCACTCCTATATCAACGCCGCACGCCGTTTCGACTTCAAGTTGAACATCGCCTGCCCGGAAGGCTACGAGCCCGATGCCGAGGTCCTGGAGCCGGCCGGAGACCGCTGCCGTATCATTCACGACCCTGCGGCTGCAGCGGAGGGGGCGGACCTGATCGTCACCGATGTCTGGGCCAGCATGGGCCAGGAGGAAGAGCAGGCAAGGCGGGAGAAGGCCTTCGCCGGTTACCAGGTAAACGACGCGATCATGTCCAATGCCGACAAACAGGCCCTGTTCATGCACTGCCTCCCGGCTCATCGGGGGGAAGAGGTGAGCGCCTCGGTCATCGATGGCCCCCAGAGCGTGGTCTGGGACGAGGCCGAAAACCGGCTGCATGCACAGAAGGCGCTGCTTGATATCCTGATGAGCAGTAAAAACCCGGCCGAATAAATTCGGCCCTGCAACGTTGC
>JAUUYI010000342.1 GCA_030590525.1 Sedimenticola sp.
CACGTTGTTTGTGCCCACCAAAGCTCTTTGTACCACAATGGTGGGCACAAACAACGTGCCCACCCTACGGAGATTTCTTTATATTTCTGTTCAAGATTTCAGTGGTAAGGGTTACTCTCAGCTTATAGTTTAATTTCCGGAAGTTTGCTGGACAGTTAAAAACAGCAGGGGAGCAGGCGTGCCTGACAGACAGGAAAAGATTCTTACCATAGATGACGAAGAGGCCATCAGGGGCAGTATACGGGCCTATCTGGAGGATTGTGGGTTCGAGGTGCTCGAGGCGGAAAATGGTCGCGTCGGGCTGGAAGTGTTCCAGCAGGAGAAAGTTGACCTGATTCTGGTCGATTTGCGTATGCCGGAGATCGATGGCCTCCAGTTGTTGGAACGGGTCAAGGAAATCTCTCCCGATACGCCCGTGATCGTGGTCTCCGGCACCGGTATTATCAGCGACGTGGTACAGGCCCTGCGGCTGGGTGCCTGTAATTATCTGTTGAAGCCGGTCCAGGATCTCAAAGTGCTGCTCCATGCGGTGGAGAAGGCGCTGGAGCGGGTGCGTCTGATCCGAGAAAACAAGCGCTATCAAGAGCAGCTGGAAAAGAAGGTGGAGCAGAGAACGACACAGCTGCAACTGCATCAGGAGCACCTGGAGGAGCTGGTTAACGAACGGACTCGTGAGCTGCAGCAGGAGATTGCCGAGCGCAGACTGGTGGAGGCGTCTCTCATGGCCAGCGAACAGCGTTTCAGAGATTTTGCAGAGTCTACCTCTGACTGGTTCTGGGAAATGGATGCACAGCTGCGTTTCAGCTATTTTTCTGAACGTGCGATCCAGTTATTAGGGGTGGAGTTAGAGGCACTGATTGGCAGGACGAGGGCGGAACTGGCCGGTGAAAAGGTGATGGCTCGGGAGCCCGTCAAGTGGCAGGAGCATCTGGGTCTGTTGAGCCGTCACCAGCCTTTCCGAAACTTCGAGTATGGATTGGTGCTGAATGACGGCATTCTGCTACACGAGCGGTTGTCGGGGAATCCCGTGTTCGACCAACAGGGGCAGTTCACCGGCTATCGTGGCACCGGCAGCGATGTCAGTGATCTGAGATCCACCCAGAACAAACTGATCCAGTCCGAGAAAATGGCAGCCCTCGGTGGCCTGGTAGCCGGAGTGGCCCATGAGATAAACACACCGATGGGTATCGGCGTGACCGCATCCAGCCATCAGCAGGAGTGCCTTTCCAACTTCGAGGCCCTGCGTCAGTCGGGGTGTGCATCCAATGAGGACCTGGAAGAATTGCTGGAAGACGTGAAGGAGGCGGCTGATATTATCCATGTCAATCTGCAACGGGCCGTAGAGCTGATTCAAAGCTTCAAACAGGTAGCAGTGGATCAATCGACCCAGGAGCAGCGGCGGTTCAACCTCAAGACTTATCTCCAGGAGATCCTCCTGAGTCTGCATCCCCGGCTGAAGCGGAGTGGCCATCGGGTTGAACTGAACTGCCCCGACGATATAGAGCTGGACAGCTACCCGGGTGCCCTCTCCCAGATCTTGACCAACATGGTGATGAATTCCCTGATCCATGCATTTCAAGCGGATGAGAAGGGGGTTCTCTCTATCGACGCGGCGCGGATGAAGGGTGGTGTGCGGCTCACCTATGCAGACAATGGGCACGGGATGGTTGCGGAGCAGGCGGCCAGGGTGTTTGAGCCCTTCTACACCACCCGTCGCGGGTCTGGTGGCAGTGGTCTGGGAATGAATATCGTCTACAACCTGGTTACAGACAAGCTTGGGGGGAGTATTGAATGTGCCACGCAACCGGGAAAAGGGGTCAGTTACCAGATCATTATTCCCTAAAGTTATCCTCTTCAGGCCGCTAACTCTCAATACCGATATGAATCTTTCCATTCAGCCCAGGTTGCGGGATGTGGAACTGTTCTGACACTGAGAGGAAACAGCTGTGACCATAAACAGCGTGATATTGGCAGGCGGGCGTGAGGTCTCTATCAAAGTGGATGGGCGCTTCGATTTCTCGTCACATATGGAGTTTGGGCAGGCTTATGCAGAGGTTGACCCGGCACGGGCGCACTATTGTATCGATCTGAGCCAGACCGAGTATATCGACAGTGCAGCACTGGGCATGTTGTTGTTGCTGAGAGAGAAGGCGGGCGGTTCTGAGGCCCACATTACCATCAACGGCTGTCAGGGAGGAGTGCGCCAGACCCTTGAGGTCTCACGTTTCCATCAGCTGTTCGATATCGTCTGAGTTCCCAGGTAAAATAGTGGTAACTCATTAGAACGATACACAAGGACCGGTATATGCAGCTTCTCCCGGTAATACTCTCAGGTGGTTCCGGCACCCGTCTCTGGCCCCTCTCCCGGGAGGCCTACCCCAAACAGTTTCTGCCCCTGGCGGGGGATGAAAGTCTGCTGCAGGCGACGGTGCAGCGCCTGGACCGACTGGAGCAGGCGTCCAAGGATGAGGTTTCCCTGCTGGATCCGATTATTGTCTGCAACGACGCGCACCGTTTTCTGGTGGCGGAACAGTTTCGCGAGATGCAGCGTGAGCCTGCTGCCATTATGTTGGAGCCGGTGGGGCGTAATACCGCGCCCGCATTGGAGATGGCGGCCCTGATGGCGACCCGGGACGAGGCGGACCCGGTGCTGATCGCCATGCCGGCGGATCATTTGATTGCAGATCAGGAGGCATTTCTGCAACAGGTTGCCAATGGCCTGA
>JAUUYI010000264.1 GCA_030590525.1 Sedimenticola sp.
ACCATTGGCTGGGCCGGTTCCCCGATATGTTGTTGCAGGGGCAGGATCAGCCGCTTCGGCAGGGCCGCTGCCTGTGTCGGGCGGCTGTTGGACTGGGCCTTGCTGTCTGGCAGGTGCAACCCACCGTGAAACTGGTAGAGCCGATGCTGATCGTTACTCGGTGAAGGATAGTGCATGGCGTATCAACCGGCCGCCAGGGCGGTGTCGGTGGTGGGCTGCTTCTGGCTCGGTTGCGACGGGAGCGGCCATTTCCAATCGGTGATGTCCACCGTAAGTGGGTGCATATGAATGCACTCGACCGGGCACGGGGGCAGGCAGAGTTCACAGCCGGTACATTCGCTGGCGATCACCGTGTGCATCTGCTTCGCCGCGCCCAGGATGGCATCTACCGGGCAGGCCTGGATGCAGAGGGTGCAGCCGATACACTCTTTTTCGTCGATCACGGCAAGCGCTTTCGGTTTCTGTGCCGCGGCCTCATCATCCAGCGGTAGCGGGTCTTTGCCCAGCAGCTCGGACAGGGCCAGCATGGTGGCCTCACCCCCCGGCGGGCAGCGGTTGATCTCTGCCTCACCGTTGGCGATGGCCTTGGCGTACGGGTGGCACCCCGGGTAGCCGCACTGTCCGCACTGGGTCTGGGGCAAAAGCACCTCGATCTTGTCGACGATGGGGTCACCCTCCACCCGAAAGCGGATGGCGGCATAGCCGAGCAGCAGCCCGAAAGCGAGGGCGAGCGTGGAGATGGTGATGACGGCAATCAGCATGCTGTGGCGGCGCCCTTCAGCCCGAGACCAGGCCGGCAAAGCCCATGAATGCCATGGACATGAGACCGGCGGTGATCAGGGCGATGGAATTTCCCTGGAACAGTTCGGGGACATCGGCTACCGCCACCCGCTCCCGGACCGCCGCGAACAGCACCAGCACCAGGGAGAAACCGGTGGCTGCACCAAAGCCGTAGAGGGCCGATTCGATGAATCCGTGTTTTTCCTGGACGTTGAGCAGAGCCACACCGAGTACGGCGCAGTTGGTGGTGATCAGCGGCAGAAATATACCCAGTAGCTGATACAGCAGCGGGCTGGTCTTGTGCATCACCATTTCGGTGAACTGCACCACCACCGCGATCACCAGGATGAAAGCGATGGTGCGCAGGTATTCCAGCCCCAGCGGGACCAGCAGGAATTCGTTGACCAGATAGCTGCAGACGGAGGAGAGGGTGAGCACGAAAGTGGTGGCCAGTCCCATGCCGATGGCCGTCTCCAGCTTACGCGAGACCCCCATGAACGGGCACAGCCCCAGGAACTTCACCAGGACGAAATTGTTGACCAGCACAGTGCTGATGAGGATCAGGGCATACTCTTTCATAGGGCCTTACCGCATCTTCTCTGTAACTCGATCCTGCGATAATGATGGGTCACTGTCCGCTCTTCCCGCTCTGCCTGGGAACCGTCGACCGGGCGCTCTGTGCCCCGATTCATTTTACCCGCATCCCGGGCCTGGCCCCCGCATCCGGGCTGAGCAGGAACAGTTCGCTGCCCCCCGGGCCCGCCGCCAGCACCATGCCTTCGGAGATGCCGAAGCGCATTTTTCTTGGCGCCAGATTGGCCACCATGACCGTCAGTCTGCCCTCCAGTTGCTCCGGTTCATAAGCGGACTTGATGCCGGCAAAGACCTGGCGGGTCTCGCCTCCCAGGTCCAGGGTGAGTTGCAGCAGTTTGTCCGCACCCTCTACCCGGCTGGCTTTCACGATCTCGACGATCCGCAGATCCACCCGGGCGAAGTCCGGGTATTCGATGGTTTCACCGATCGGGTCGGCAGTCAGCTCTTTCGAGGCGGCTTCTGGTGAATCCTCTGCCTGTTTTTCCAGGTCCTGTTTCGATGCCTCCACCATGCTATCGATCTGCGCTTTCTCGACCCGGGTCATCAGTGGTTTGAACTTGGCTATCTCATGGTTGGCCAGCGGCTGTGCCAGGTCTGCCCAGGAGAGTGGGGCCACCTTGAGGAACAGCTCCGCCTTTTCCGCCGTCGCCGGCAGGATTGGCCTTAGATAACCGATCAGCACCCGAAACAGGTTGATCCCCATGGAGCAGACCTGATGCAGTTCCTGTGCCCGACCCACTTCTTTGGCGATGACCCAGGGCTTCCTGTCGTCGATGTACTGGTTGGCCCGGTCGGCAAGGGCCATGATTTCCCGTACCGCATGGCTGAATTCGCGCTGTTCATAGCGTTCCGCAATGGATCGACCGGCCTGCGTGAACTCATCGAACAGGGTCGGCTCTGATATCTGTTCTGAAAGGCGGCTGTCGAAGCGCTTGCGCAGAAAACCGGCGCAGCGGCTGGCGATATTGACCACCTTGCCGACCAGATCCGAATTGACCCGGGCGGTGAAGTCCTCAAGATTGAGGTCTATATCCTCCACCCCCGATCCCAGTTTGGCTGCGAAGTAGTAGCGCAGATACTCCGGGTTGAGGCTCTCCAGGTAGGTGCGGGCCCTGATGAAAGTACCCCGGGACTTGGACATCTTCTGTCCGTCGACGGTCAGGAACCCGTGCGCGAAGACGGCGGTGGGGGTGCGGAAACCGGCCCCATCGAGCATGGCGGGCCAGAACAGGGCGTGGAAATAGATGATGTCCTTGCCAATGAAGTGGTAGAGCTCGGCTTTTGAGTCCCGGCTCCAGAAAGCGTCGAACTCCAGCCCCTCGGTGCGGTCACAGAGGTTGCGGAAACTGGCCATGTAGCCAATCGGGGCGTCCAGCCAGACATAGAAGAACTTGCCCGGGTGATCTGGTATCTCGAAGCCGAAATAGGGGGCGTCCCGGGAGATATCCCACTCCTGCAGGCCGGCCTGAAACCACTCGTCCAGCTTGTTCGCCACCTCCGCCTGCAGATGGCCACCGCGGGTCCACTGCTTCAGCATCGTCTCGAAATCACCCAGTTTGAAAAAGTAGTGTTCTGACTCCTTCTGTATCGGTGTGACACCCGAGACCACGGAGGTCGGGTTCTTCAGTTCTCCTGGCGAGTAACTGGCGCCGCAAGCCTCGCAGTTGTCGCCGTACTGATCGCCGGCGCCACATTTGGGGCACTCACCCTTGATGAAGCGGTCCGGCAGAAACATCTCCTCCTTCGGGTCGAATGCCTGGGTGATGGTGCGTCGGGCGATATGCCCTGCATCCCGGTTGTGTTCATAGATCGTATTGGCGTAGAAACGGTTTTCGTCGGAGTGGGTGGAGTAGTAATTGTCGAATTCGACCCGAAACGCGGCGAAATCCGCCTTGTGCTCCTCGGCCACCCGGGCGATCAGTTGTTCCGGCGTGATCCCTTCCTGGCGGGCGCGCAACATGATCGGTGTGCCATGGGCATCATCGGCACAGACATAGATGCACGGGTTGCCCGACATCTTCTGGAAGCGGACCCAGATGTCGGTCTGAATGTACTCCACCAGATGCCCGATGTGGATCGGCCCATTGGCGTAAGGGAGGGCGCTGGTTACCAGGATATTTCTTTTTGTCTGGATGCCATTCATCGTGCCGGGTCCTGGAGGTTTAAACCTGAAAATTATCCCACACTTAGGGCTCGCGCCAAAATAAGTTTACATCTATTGGGTGTCGAGTCACCCGGCTGACAAGGCGTAACAACACAGGAATATTCGTTATAAAGGGAGTGGGCGGTTTGCTCCTCCTACCCCAACATAGAGGTAACCGTTCAGATCCCTGCGTCGGATCCACGCTGTAGGGCCGAATTCATTCGGCCGCGTGCGAATAAATTCGCACCTACAAAGCACAGACCCCGTATCCTGTACCAGGAGGAGCAAATCGCCCACCCCCTTCGTTATATTTTCAGTTGTTGCAACG
>JAUUYI010000043.1 GCA_030590525.1 Sedimenticola sp.
CCCCGTATCAGCAGATTCTCGATAACGATGTGATGGGCCCAACGGGAATGCCCTTCTGCCTTCACGCCATCGACCGTCAGTCCCCGCCCATCCAGTTCGAGATTTTTCAGCTGAACATAGGCGGAATCGACGATGCTGACCGTGTTGTGGCCGGTACGTGCAATAAAGACCGGTCGTGGCTCTCCCGCCACACCGGAGATCACGATAGGCCTCCCCTGCTCTCCAACCAGCCGATGAATCGGCAGGCCGGCACGATAGACACCCGGCTGTAGCGCCAGGGTGTCGCCGGCACTCAGGCTGTTCAGCAAACGGCGATAGTTGTCTGGTGTACCCTCGAGGATGACCGCATTGGCCTCGGTCAATAAAAACAGTCCAAGGAAAATGGCCTTAGAGGGCATCCAATAACTACTTCCCGATACTGCTTGCACGATCCTTCTCCTGTAGGATGCGGTGAGCTTCGCGAACCGCATCATTCTCGATTGATGCGCCGATCAGAAACCAGGGAGTTGTTTCTGGACGATTCGTTACAGCTTGTTGCCTGCGTTAAGGGCTCGCGAAATAATAAGTCCCTGAATTTGGGGCATTGAGACGCCCATCTGGCAAGGGTCGCTACCGGCGTTCTGCCTACCGCGACACTTGTGCATTATCCCCTGCAGGTCGCGCGAAAACGCAGGAATATTCATTATCTTTCAAGTTTTCGCAACGTGACCCACAGGGATGTGGGAAATGCCGGTTCCGTCAGGAACATGAACCGGTCGGCC
Source organism: Sedimenticola sp. (assembly GCA_030590525.1). Classification (GTDB taxonomy): domain Bacteria; phylum Pseudomonadota; class Gammaproteobacteria; order Chromatiales; family Chromatiaceae; genus JAUXBK01. Next base: position 762 of record JAUUYI010000043.1, read on the forward strand.
AGGCGGGGCCGTTCTCGCACATCCATGTGCTACACGGCATTTGAACATCCTGTTCGGCATGGATCGGCGTCCCAAAACAGGGAGTTATTGTTTCGCGAGCCCTAAGCCCAGCTTCTGCGTTGCAGATTCAGTTACATAATCAAGGATATGCGCCCTCATCTGCGCCTTGAATCTGGACTGATATCCTGCGCATTATGGGACAATTTATTCTTACCGCGGCCCTAACCCGAACAGGACAAACAAAAAATGGTTCGATTACCCCCCGGAATGAATAGCTTGATGCATAGAGCAATCTCTCGATGCCGTGTTCCATCTGGAGAACTGCGCAGGCTGATTGCCATAGCCTGCCTCGTGTTCTGCGGCATCCCCTCAACCAGCGCCGCTCCTCTGCAGGAAGAGGAGGTACCTGCAGCACTCGTACCCTGGACGGACTGGGTCATGTGGGCCCACCCGTCGCTGGAGTGCCCCGTTGCTTTCGATGGGCAACAACGGCGCTGTATATGGCCGAGCCGTCTGAATCTGACGCTGCAGGAACAGGGCGGCGTTTTCGATCAAGAGGTCCATGTCTACCGGGAGGTGGAGATAACGCTGCCGGGGAGTCTCGATCACTGGCCACAGGAGATCACCGTCGATGGTGAGCCAGCCGTTGTTCTGAACAAAAACGGCATCCCTGGGATACATCTGGCGACCGGGCGCCACCAGATAACGGGGCGCTTCACCTGGGACCAGTTGCCGGAGTCACTGCACCTTCCCAAGGGAACCGGCATCGTGAAGCTGACGGTCAATGGAAACCAGCAGCTGCAGCCATCGTTCAAGCAGGGATCATTGTGGTTACGCGGCCAGGCAACGGCTACCGGCGGGCAGCCGCAGGATACACTTGCAGTGGCACTGTTTCGCAAACTGGATGACGGTCACCCTTTCCGGATGACGACCCACCTGGAACTGCAGGTATCAGGTAAACGACGTGAAGCGATACTGGGAACACCGCTGCTCGATGGATTCCTGCCACTCGCCATTCGCAGCCGTCTGCCAGCGCGTCTGGAGGCCGATGGTGGACTGCGGGTGCAGCTGCGGCCGGGACGCTGGGAAGTGGAGGTGGATACGGTACATCCCGGCTACCTGGAGCAGTTCAGCCTGGGCCAGCAACCGCGTCCCTGGCCAGCCGAGGAGATATTCGCTTTCCGATCCCACCCCGAGATCCGGCTGGTGGAGGTAGTGGACGGTATACAGATCGACCCCCGTCAGACACGGATACCGGAAGCCTGGCGCAATCTGCCTGCTTACCGGGTAGATGCTGGCCAGGCTTTCCGGTTGAAGGTGATTCGCCGGGGTAATCCGCAACCAGTGCCGGACGACCTCAGCCTGCAGCGAACACTGTGGCTCGATTTTTCAGGGGAAGGCCTGACCGTACAGGACAGGATTCAAGGCACCATCTCCTCGGGCTGGCGCCTTTCCGTCGACCCGGTTATCGAACTGGGACGGGCGAACCTCGACGGCCAGCCCCAGTTCATCACCCGCATGGGTGATCGCAACGGGGTGGAAGTCCGGCGTGGCAAGATTAACCTGGTGGCCGAGAGTCGCATCGAAAAAAACCTGTCGACCCTGCCCGTCACCGGCTGGGGACATGATATGCAAAAGGTATCCACCAGCCTCAGATTGCCCCCGGGTTGGCGCCTGATAGCCACCTCTGGTGTCGATGTGGAGAACCGATCCTGGTTACGGCAATGGACACTGTATGATTTTTTCATCGTGTTCGTCCTTGCCATGGGTGCCGGAAAGCTGTGGGGATGGCGTTGGGCGCTGCCCGTATTGCTGGTGCTGGGAATGACCTGGCATGAGTCGGGGGCGCCCCAGGGCATCTGGCTCTACCTGATGGTCGTCACGGCATTGAGACGGGTAGTGACCGAAGGGAGAATGGCCCGGGTGATGAAAGGGGCCTGGCTGGGTGGCCTGATTGGTCTGGTGCTGATCACCGTTCCCTTTGCGGTCGAGCAGGCCAGGGAGGGACTGTATCCGCAGTTGGCGCCACACAGTGCCGCCTTTGTGGCAACAGACGAGCTCTCTATGAGCGCACCGCAGGACAAGGCCGTTCTCGAGGAAGAGTCTACCTATGGGCGAAAAAAAGAACGCCTGAAATCGATGGTGCAGCGTCGGGCCGGTAACTACAGCCATCCCTCTGCTCCCGCTTCCCGAAGAGCGTGGAGTGTCGATCCAGGCGCCCGGATACAGACGGGCCCGGGGCTGCCTGACTGGGAATGGAACAGGATTCCACTGGGCTGGAGTGGCCCCGTCGACAGAGATCAGGAGATGCACCTGTTTCTGCTCGGCCCCAAGTGGAATATGCTGCTCAATTTCCTGCATATCCTGCTGATTGGTCTACTCTTGTGGCGCTTCTTCGACTGGAAGCTGCCCGGGCGACTCTCTCGCACAGCCAATCCGGCGATCCTGTCGATGGGGCTTATGCTGGCCGGGCTGACGGGTGGGATACCGGAACCGGCCATGGCATCCGACTATCCCCCGAAGGAACTGCTCGAGGAGTTGGAGCGACGGCTGACCCTCCCACCGGAGTGCCTGCCCCAATGTGCGGACATGGAGCAGATGCAGCTCAATCTGAGAGGCGACGGCTACCGGGCAACGATGCAGATCAGTGCCTCAGAGGATGTATCCGTACCGCTGCTGGGGGATATCCGGCAGATCACCCCGCTCCAGGTGCACGTCGACGGCGAGAAGAGCGACCTGGCCCGGGACGATGCAGGCCGACTATGGGTCAGAATCCCAAAGGGAAGACACACCGTGACTGTCGACGGCCGGTTACCAGGGCAGCGGGAGGTTGCGTTGGTGTTGCCGCTGACACCACACCGCCTGAAGGTGGTTGGCAAGGAGTGGCGAGTCGAGGGGATCCGTGAAAACGGGGTACCGGATAATCAGCTGCTGCTGATCCGGAAACAGACTGCTGACCAATCAGGCCAGAAGTCGGCAGACGCGCTCCAGCCAGGCCTGTTGCCCCCGTTTCTCAGCGTGGAGCGCACATTGCATCTGGGGCTCGACTGGACCGTGGATACCCGGGTGATTCGGCTGTCGCCCCTGGGCAGCCCGGTAACCCTGCGGGTGCCACTGCTGACCGGCGAATCGGTAGTAACCGATGGCGTATCGGTGCTGGAGGGTCGAGCACTGGTCAATCTCGCGCCGGCTGCCCGGGAGTTCATCTGGTCTTCCCGACTGGAACCGGTCGAGCTGATCCGGTTGACGGCCCCCGCAACCAGCCAGTGGGTGGAGAGCTGGCGTATCGATGCAAGCCCGATATGGCATCTGCAGCTTTCCGGACTGGCACCGGTGCACAACAGCTCACAGGGGAGATGGATGCCGGCATGGATGCCATGGGCGGGGGAGCAAGTCTCAATCCAGGTGACACGCCCCGAAGGGGTGGACGGCCCGGTGCTGACGATTACCGACACTGCACTGGAGATCACCCCCGGAACCCGGACCACGGATGGAAAGCTGGATATCCGGTTGCGCGCCAGCCAGGGGGGGCGCTTCACAGTTCATATACCGGCAGGAGCCAAACTGCTGCAGGCTCAAATGGATGGAAAGCCACTGCCGGTGCGGTCGAAAGGGGCACAGGTGTCGCTGCCGGTCCATCCGGGTAAACAACGCTATAGTTTGAACTGGCGGGTGGGAGAGGGCATCACCGCCCTCTGGAAAACCCCGCAAGTCGATCTGAGCATGGCCAGCGTGAATGCAAAAACCCGGGTGAACATGGGCCAGGACCGCTGGATCCTTTTTACCACGGGCCCAAGACTGGGCCCCGCCGTGCTGTTCTGGGGGGACCTGCTGATCGTGCTCGGGGTGGCCATCGTACTGGGTCGTCTGAAAGAGTGGACACCGTTGGGTGTCGGCAGCTGGTTTCTGCTCGGGATCGGGCTGTCCCAGGTGGACCTGGCCGCCACACTGTTGGTCGTGGTGACACTGCTGGCATTTGGTTACCGGAGGCGACGCTACCCAGATGCTATTCAGGGATTCAACTGGGTGCAGGGTGGGCTGGTGCTGCTGGTGCTGACGTCCGGATCGGTGCTGCTCTGGTCGATTCAGCAGGGCCTGCTGGGAGAGCCCAGGATGCAGGTGGTGGGGAACGGGTCATGGGCCTATCAGTTGAACTGGTACCAGGACCGGGCCAAAGAGGTGCTGCCGCAAAGCCAGGTCTACTCGATTCCGATCGCGGTTTATCGCTGGTTGATGCTGGCCTGGGCCCTGTGGCTCTCCTTCTCCGTGCTGAAGTGGAGCAAGTGGATATGGGCTGCGTTCAGCCACGGGGGGCGCTGGCAGAAAATCGATTTTCAACTGCCAAAGGGGGGATTAGGGCCCCGGAAAAGGGTTGCAGCAAACAGGAAAGGCGGTAACCACCCATCCTAAGGGCTCGCGCCAAAATAAGTTTACATTTACGGGCGTCGAGGCGCCCGGCTGACAAGGCGTAACAACGCAGGAATATTCTTTATATTTCCAGTTGTTACAACGTGACCCACAGGGATGTGGGAAATGCCGGTTCCGTCAGGAACATGAACCGGCCCGTCAGGCGGGGGCCGTTCTCGCACATCCCTGTGCTACACGGCATTTGAACATCCTGCTGTTCTGCATGAATCGGCGTTTGTAAATGTGAAATTATTTTTGAAGCGAGCCCTAAGTGTGGAGTAACCGTTCAGCATATCGCTGGATTGGCTCTGAGTGGCGGCGATGATGATAGCGTTCAGTGCCCGAGCCTTGCCTCGAGGTCGGCAAAGAAAGTCCGGATCCGCCGGGCGTTGGCCCCGCCATCTCCACCACCACCATGGCGGGAAGCGGAGCGCATATCGACTCGCGTCCCTGCTTCCGTGGGACTCAGACGAATGGCGACATCATCCTTGAAACCGAACCAAAAGGTAGTGACGGTAGCCTCGATCCGCCCTTCATCCGACTCGGCAGCCACCACCTTCCAACCCCTATCCTCTATCAGGGCCAGGGTGTTGTCGAATACCTGATGCACCGGGACAGGGACATTCAGGGGCACGATATCCGGAAAGGCTGAGCGTTGCTGCTCCGCTACCTTCGCCCCCGGGTAGAGCCTCGAGGTGGGCGCATCCCAGAACTCCGGTGGAGTTTCCAGGTCTGTGGTTATATCCTGGATTGGGGGCAGCACCGATTTCGAGTAGCTCCAGTAGAGCGGTGTCGCCAGGGCAGGCAGGACAATCAGCAGCGCGACGACACACAGAATAAACCCACGCCGGCCACGCCCAGGCCAGGTCTGGAACATCCCGAACAGCGCAAATATCACGGAGATGCCGCCACCGGCCACCGCCACCTTCAGGATGACCAGTGAGCGGCCATAACCCCACCACTCCATGCGGAATCCCATGGCCGCGGCCACGACGATACCGAGAAACAAGATGGCCAGCGCCAATGCCAGCAACGCAACCCGTGATAACGGGCGCCACCCCTCTTTTTCAACGCGCTTCATTTGTCTACCCTCATAATTTTAAGATATCTGCCCGACGCGACCCCCAAGAGGGTAACTTCTCAATAACCCGGGGCAAACGGGTAGGGTGGATCAAGGAGCGTAGCGACGGATCCACCAACGCGACCTAGGAGCCTGTCCGAGAATAGAGAACCTACTGCGGGAAAACCATTTTGGCCAGATTTCCCGATTAAATTCGTTAAATATGCCCAATATTCGCCTCATTTAATCGAAAAATCTGACTCAAAATGGCTTCCCCTCGCTACGACCGCCATGGATGGCGGAAGTGCCGGTTTTGCAGGAGCAACAAACCGGTCGGCTTCTATTCTCGGACAGGCTCCTAGCCTGGTGTATCCGCTCCGCTTGATACACCCTACATTTCAGATTGTTGCCTGAACTTATTGAGAAGTTACCCATAGAGGCCTGTAACCGTTTGTTTTTTGGTAGAATGTAGTACCGCATAGCCTATGAACGGGTAGGACGTGATCGAACAGGAACCATCTGCGCATGGTTCGCAGCGCAACAGTGCGCGGCCGATGCTCCTGCTCCGGAAGCCTCTGCAAAGCCCACTGAAAAGCAGATAGCGAATCCGGATTTAGTCGTTACAGTGCTTGAGATAACACTTGAGCAGCACTTGAAAGGCCTGGTCCGCATTTTTTGAGGCCTGGATTATGGCGCGCCCGATCTTTTCTGCACCCTCTTCATTGACGCCGCTGCTCCTGCCCAGCAGGAGCCCGCCCATCCCGGAGAGTACCGCAATCGCATCGGAAAAATCACTGGCCGGGTCACCGGGTTCAGCAATTACCAGAGAACGCCCCTTTAAACGCTTACCATGCACCAACCACTCATAACGCACATTCAGCAGGCTGATCAGGTTTGCGATATTCCTTTCATTGGGCCGCGTCTTACCCTGATACCACTGTTTGACAGATTGCTCCTGTACCCCCATTAACCGAGCCATCTCCCGTGGAGAGTAGATCCCGGCCATACCTGCCGCCTCTTTGAGGCGTATCGAAAATTCTTCCAGACCTGGCATACATTATCTACCTGCGCCGCGTACGCATTACCGGGGCTCCCCCACCACAACCCGTTCTACCGGCCGTGCCATGACCCTTCCTGTCAAATGATATCGGGGTTCACAAACTCCAACAAGTCAATAAGAGGATCCGGATCGAGTTCATCGACATTGGCCATGATTTGTAAACACCCCGTTAATCCCGTACCTCAATGGCGGGAGAGGCCCCAGGATTCCACTTTCTCATAACAGGCGCGACGGGCACACAAACCGCACCCATCCTGCTTTAGGGCTCGCGAAATAATTAAGTCCCTGAATTCAGGGCGCCGAGGCGCCCGTCCGGCAAGGGGTCGCTCCCGGCATCTGCCGTACATGAATGTACCAATGCCGCGCGTACAGGATTGTACAGGAGCGGACTGCCTCCCGCGACACCTGTACATCCCTGCACGTCGCGCGGAAACGCAGAAATATTCATTATCTTCCCGCTTTCCGCAACGTGACCCACAGGGATGTAGGAAATGCCCGTTCCGTCAGGAACATGAACCGGCCAGCCAGACGGGGGCCATTCTCGCACATCCATGTGCTACACGGCATTTGAACATCCTGTTCGGCATGGACCGGCGTCCCAAAATAGGGAGTTATTGTTTCGCGAACCCTTACCAGAGAGCAACATTGGATTAATAAGCATTTTTCGGGGTGAGATAATTAGCCAAACCCACGATCCCGCCTTTAAGAACAAATACATTTTTGAATCCAATATGGCGTAACCCTGTTGCAATTGCCATTGCTCTATGACCCGCCTTACACACAATCACAACCCTCCCTCCTGTGGGAATTTTTTCCAGATTACCCGGTTTGAATACCTCGTTCATAGGGATAACCGTACTGCTGGTTAAATTAAAACCGAATGCTCCAGTTTCCCCCCTGGGAACAATCGTATTGCTGTCCAGATTGAAACCATACACCCCGGTCTCTCCCGGTGCCCGAACATCCACGATAAACAGCTTTTCACCCTTCTTCAGGGATTCCACGAAGACTTTGACCGGAATCATTTGCAACGCCTTTGCGGTGCGCTTGCCAGAGAATGAGCTGAAATACTGCTCATAACTCCTTGCCAATCCTTCGTCATAGGAGAAGGCTGGAGCAACAAAAAATACCGATAGAACGACTAACAGGAATAACTTCTTCATAACAAGCCTCCTCTACTCCGCACACTACCCACCCCAGCGACCATGCACTAGGAAGCCTCCTCATCCCGAACTCCCCACTGCGCCTCCGGGCGCTCACTCCCCTCACTAGTAATTATAGTTCAGATGGCCGGTTCGGGCCGATCTCAAGTCCTGAGACCCGGGCCTGTCGGATGGGAGATTTTTGAGCAATATCAGTCTGCCGCACTAGCCGTCAGGGCCAGGTCTAGATACGCAGCTTTTCCTTAGTAGTTATGCCCATATCCATGGGTGCTGGCGCTTTTCCAATACCTGACTCATCCCTATGCTACAATCGTAAGCCTCTTTTCGAATATCTCTTTTGGTCGACTCCGGCCAATTAAAACCTGATAACGTCTACCAGATTAAAATCTCGACTGATACAGCAAATGAATCTACATAAAGCTGAACAAGCGATTGTCAACGCCATTTACGCCGCTATGACCTGGTTAATTCTCGATTTTGGGCTTCTGCTGCAGGAGCACGGGAAACAAATGTTTTCCATCCTCGCCGCCCGACCAGAAATGGCGGCCGGAGCGATCATCGCTGTTACCTGCATTGGGGGACTGTTTTATAAATCCCGCCTGGCGGCCATAGTGCTGTTCATGCTTTTCTTATTACCCCTGGTATTACGTATGGCACAGGGAGCGTTCCCCTCCATTATGCTCTTGTTGTTCTCTCTCATTTTGCTCTACTTTTTTCTCACTGGCGTTTTAGGCACCTTCAGGTACCATTATCTGAAGCGGTTGGATCAGGATATGAAAAAACCGGATTGACTGAAGGTCAGCAATCAGGGAAACATAACTCCGCTATCCAGAATTCAAAGCAACTACCGAAAGGCCATCTTCTTTATAGTGCGCAACAAGTCCATTCGATAGCAATCACCTCACCCAATTGAACTCGCTGACTGGTGTAAATATGAAAATCATGGTGCGTAATTTGTCCCGGGAAACGACGGAAGCAGCACTGCTGGCCTTGTTCAGAGAGTATGGGGATGTGCAGTACTGCAAGTTAGTGATGGATAGAGCAACAGGGAAATCCAAAGGCTTTGGTTTCGTCGAAATGCCCCGTGCGGGTGAGGCCAAAGCAGCCATCAAGAGGCTTAATGCCCGGACGATCGACGGCATTAAAATTCGGGTGAAAAAGGCGGTACAACCCGAGACAGATTGAGGCTTTCATGATCCCTTGGATTTTGCTCGACAGCGCACAAGTACCCGGCAAAGGCGGGGAGCTGCGCCTCTACCAGCGGGACAAAGAATTCTCTATTAAAATCGTGGGCCATGGCGAACTGATGACCAGCCGTGTCCATGACTCCGAAGATGCGCTGGCGGAGCGTACCTGCGCCAGGCTGAGGGACCGTGTCAAGGCACGACTACTCATAGGTGGGTTGGGTCTGGGGTTTACCTTGGCTGCGGCACTCCGGAAAATCGGCGGCCAGGCACAGGTGGTGGTGGCTGAATTAGTACCGGCAGTGGTGGCGTGGAACAGAGGGCCACTTGGGGAGCGTGCCGGCCATCCGCTCCAGGACCCGCGCGTGATAGTGCACGAGGTAGATGTCGCGCGCATTCTAAGGGCCGAGCAGCAGGCGTACGATGCTATCCTGCTGGACGTGGATAACGGCCCTGAGGGGCTTACGCGCAAACAGAACGATTGGCTCTATAGCTTAAACGGGTTGAATGCAGCATACGCGGCGCTGCGCCCTCAGGGTGTGTTGGCTGTGTGGTCGGCCAGTCCAGATCGAAGGTTTCTGCAACGACTGCGAAAGGTGGGGTTCGAGGTCGATGAGGTACGTGTGCATGCGCATGGAAAAAAAGGGACACGGCACATCATCTGGTTCGCCAGGCGCAACGCTTAGTCAGGGAAAACTGACATGATCTGATTGAATTACACACCACAGTCAGGGATATTCATCTTGAATTTTTCACAAAATGGATGAGTTATGCTTCCCTTGGTGCGAAGTTATTCACTCAAGGTTCGGAGTTCATTGCTGTCAGCATAAATGTAGGGTCGAATTTATTCGACCACCGAATCGGCCGAATGAATTCGGCCCTACAGCGGTAATCCGCCCACTTGATCAAGGGAACAAGCGATTTATCAAATCCCCTTCATCCTATCCTTCTCC
>JAUUYI010000041.1 GCA_030590525.1 Sedimenticola sp.
GCCTGTGTTCCAGTGATCCGGGCAATGGATTGCAGGCAGCTATCCAGGTTTTCGTTGGAGAAGAACCCCACTTTCACATAATTTACGCCGGTGCAGGCGACTTTCGATACGGCTTTGGTCACTCTTTGCGGATCGGGCGGAAGATCACCAATGGTGGCGCTGACAGGACTTCGTTGGGCGACCTGTTCAACGATTGCGTGAATCTGCTCGATGGGGAGGGCACCCAGTGCGCCGTTGTGCGGGTTTTTCAGGTCGATGATGTCTGCTCCGGCCCGGATTACCATTTCTGCTTCCTGGCTGTCGACTACGCTGGCCAGCATCTGTGTCACTCTGTGCTCTCCTTTATCTGCTGCCGTAAAATGTAGACCTTCTCTATCAACCAGTCCCAGGCCTGCCATTCATTCTCACCGGCAGTTTTGTCCATGGAGATCTCGAGATATTCGATCTCACGCTCGATCTTATCGGGAGGCAGGCGGTTCAGGCGGCTGACCAGGATGGCCAGTTCCAGTACCGCGGCCTGTCCCCGGTTGAATCCACGGAAAGGGCGATGGTTTGCTTCGCAGACGGGCTGGCAGAAGAGGCGCGGGCGTAGCGGATCGTCTTCAACTCGCTGCAGTTTCACCTCGCTATGGGCCAATGCAGCGGCGAGGCGTGGTGCCGAGACTTGTTCGGCCTCGGCCAGGGGCCACTCGTAGTGACCGGTGAGGCAACCGGCGAACACCCGCACATCGTCACAATAGTTGATGACCGCACACCCCTCGGAGAGGATATTAGCAAGTGTTCTGGAGGGACGGAACGGTGCAACCACTACCTGTTGCCCGTGCCAGACGATACCCATGGGAGCGATCTGATTGACACCGGTGCTGCTCCGGGTGGTGATGATAACTTCCTGGATCAAGGTGTTTTCTTTCCCTGTTTCTTGGTGGGGCCGGCCTGTTGATAGTGGTTCATATCTTCTGAGGTCGCAGGCAGTGCACAGCCCCAGTTCAACGGTTGATCCTGTACGTAGCGTTTTCCCAGTTGCCGGGCTATCTGGGCCCGGGAAAGTTCCACGCCAAGGTAGAAGGCGTGGCCGCCGTCATTTTCCACTTCCAGTTCGGAGAAAAAATCAAACGGATCCTCGTGCGTAGTCAATCCATTTCGGTTATAGAGGTGTATGCCTTCAGCGCTGACCTGGATGCGGAAGTTGGGATCCCGAATCGCTGAAGCCAGCTCCTGGATCTGCTCCAGTGAATAAGGGAAAGGGTGCATCTCGTGCAGTCCGGTGAGGCCACTGTCGATCTGCTTGGGCAGCATGTTCTCCAGCCGGGCCCGATACATGATCCTGCGCGCGAGGTTTGCCTCTCGTACGGCACTGCGGCAGTGCGGGCTGACCTGGGTGGTCAGAATGTTGCCGATGTCCAGTTCCGATATCATACCCATGAGCACTGCATTGATGCCAACCGTATCGGCTTCTGTCAGCTCCGTGATGTTGCCTGTGCCCATCATGATCTCGGCCTGCGGGTGGCTTGCCCGCAACTGCTGGTAGCGGACGATGGAGTCAGTGAAGCCAAAATGGATGGGGTCCAGGATGGGGTCGGCAATGTAGGGCAGGCCACGGTGCTCGAGTTGTGTCATCGCCCGTTCGAGGGAAGCCATGTCTCCCGGGCTGCCCGGGATGAGCACCGCTGTAGCCTCCACCTCGTCGGCGATCCATAGTGTCTCCTCATGCAGGCTGAGCAGGAAGTCGGCGCCGGCCCGCCCGCCTGTCAACAACTCTTCTGGTTGCATCGAGTCTACGCTGACCTGGTATCCAGCCGCCTTGAGGGCCTGGACGCTCTCCGTCAGGTGCGGGAAGGGCGTCTCCGGCAGGCATCCCAGGTCGATGACGTCTGCGCCATCAGCCGCATAATCCGCCGCTTTTTTCACGATGGCCGCAGGCGTCAGCCCGGTGGCATCGACGATCTCGGCGAAGATCCGTACGCTGTAGCTGCTGAGGTCCGGGGGTTTCCCCTGCTTGCCGAAATAGCGCGGCAGGTCCATCAGTTCATTCGGGCCGCGCTCGAAGGGAACACCGAAGTGATGGCTCAGGGCATCCATATCGCCGCGGCAACGGCCGGGAACCAGGATTCGATCGGCGCCGTCGGTGTCGCCGAGCCGGCGTTTGATCATATCCGCGGTCATCAGTGCGGCCACCTTCAATCCGAGTTGACGTACCTGCCACTCGAACGCCTCCGGAGCTATTTCCTGCAGCACCTGGTTGAGTTGCTTCTCGGCCAGTTTGCCGGTCAGGAACAGGATCTGCTCAGGCACTCGCTATCGTCCTTGAGGGCGTCTATCAGTTCTGAAAAACTGGTGGCAACCCGGGTATATTCAAATTCGCGCAACCGTTCCACATTCTTCAGGTCGATGCGTCGCGGATAGACCATTACCTTGCCGTTCGGCGCCTCGGTCTCCATGATGGGCTGGGTGTCGCAGGCGAAGACGACGCTGGGGATTCGGCACTTGCCGGCCTGGGCATAGACGTTGGTTACCAGGGTATCGGCGACACCCCAGACCATCTTTGCCACCGTGTTGGATGTCGCGGGCGCAATCACCAGACGCTCATAATGTCCATGGTAGAACAGCCCAACGGGCGAAGCGCTGGCCGTCGTGTCACGGAAACAGGTCATGCGCTGGCGCAGGGACTTGAGGTCAAAATCGTACATGGCGAGAACTTCGGCAGCTGCCTTGCTCAGAAACAGGTCCACGTCGTCACGTTGTTGTACCAGATCGAGACACTCTTTGAGATAGTGACCTGAACCGGTTATGGCCCAGGCGATACGGGGTTTACGCGGCTTTTTCACGTCATACCTGCCCCGGATCTATTCTGCGCCGGCATATACCCCACTGCTGATCTGCCTCTTCCACCGCAATCTCCATATGGTCTACGTGCTGCAGTGCCGAGCGCTGTTCGAGCAGGGGCAGAAGAGTCTCCATCAGGTACCAGGCCAGCATCTCCGCGGTCGTGTTGGCGACCGGTAGAATCAGGCAGTTTCCGGCCGGCAGGGAGAAGCGCTTGTCGTAACTTGAAACCTCTACCTGTCCTCCCTGCTGCTGCAGGGTGACTTCGTCGCTCTTGCCAGGAAGCAGTATCTTGTCATTCAACTTGGTGCAGAGGCTGGCGGCCAGTCGGTTGAGCAGAACGAAGTCGATGACGAAGGCATCACGGTTGTTATCACCCGAGGCCTGTATGCGTACATGGAAGTTGTGTCCATGGAGGTTTTCACAACTGTTATCGAAGGTAATGAAATGCGCCGCGTTGAAATGGAGTTCGCCTGGATGCACGCTGACAGCAAACTGTTGCTCGGGATTGGACAAACGGGGCTCTCCTGAACTTCAAGGATATCAATCTAGTAACTATTCAGCCCGTAACTTCTCAATAACCCGGGGCAAAAGGGTAGGGTGGATCAAGGAGCGCAGCGGCGGATCCCAACGCGATCTAGCCTGGTCTGTCCGCTCCGCTTGGTACACCCTACATTTTAGATTCTTGCCTGGACTTATTGAGAAGTCACCAAATTCCAACGCCTGTTGAATAGTTACTCAATCAACAGCAATAAGCAAGATACAGGCCAACAGAGACACTATACACCTCAGCTCATAGTTTGAGCAGCCGATCGATAAAGGTGTCAGTTCATCTCTTCTGGAAGCTCGATTTGACGATATCGCCTCGCCAGGCGCTCAACGCGGGGGATTGATACCGTAACGCTTCATGCGCCGATAGAGTGTGTTGCGGCTGAGATCCAGCTTCTTGGCAACCCGGCTGATGTTCCAGTGCATCTCCTCGAGTTCATGTAACAGGGCATCACGCTCGGCGACTGCCAGGGCGTTAAAGTTTTTCCCGGTGGTATTGGGCAACACCTCCTCATTGATTGCACTGCGAATCTCTTCGGGTAGATCATGGATCACTACTCTGTCGTTTTCGCACAGTGCAGTGGCCGTGCGGAGCACATTGCGAAGTTGCCGGATATTACCGGGCCAGCTGAAGTTCTCCAGCATCCGCAGGGCATCCGGATCCCAGGACAACTCCACGTCCGTGCCCGTTTCCATCTGGCCTATCTTCTTGATCAGTTGCAGCTTGTCCCGGCGCTCCCGCAGTGGGGGCATGGTTAGTGAGATGCCGTGCAAACGGTAGTAGAGATCTTCGCGAAACTTACCCTCCGTTATTAAATCCTTGATGTTGTGGTGAGTGGCGCTGATCAGCTTGATTGAGACCTTGATCGGGTTTTCACCGCCAAGCGGTATCACCTCCCGCTCTTCCAGAACCCGCAGCAGGCGCGCCTGGAGGTGCAGGGGCATATCGCCGATCTCATCCAGAAACAGGGTACCACCATCTGCCTGTACGATCTTTCCACGGTTTCCCTCACGGCTGGCCCCGGTAAATGCACCGGGTCGATAACCGAAGAGTTCGCTCTCGATGAGGGACTCCGGGAGTGAGGCGCAATTGATGGCGACGAAAGGTTTGTCATGGCGGGGACTGGCGGTGTGCAGCGCCCGCGCGAACATATCCTTGCCAGTGCCCGTTTCGCCAAGCAGCATGCAGGGAATATCCCGTTCCATCAGCTTCAGAGCGATTTCCACGTTCTTCTTCATTCGTGGTTCATCGAAGTGCAGGGCATTCAATGATTTCGTTCGACCCAGATAGGAGCAATCGTTCTGCTTGAAGTCGCGTTTCGCTATAACTGGCGCAGGGGTGGGGCGGCAGCTGTTTACCGGTGGCTGCAGGATGGCGAAGAGGCGTCGATCCCCTTTGACCTCGCGAATGGGGAAAGCGTGGGTATGGGCGCGCTTGAGCAGGCTGGGGAGTGATAGCGTGAAGAGTCCGTGTATCTGTTGTCTCACGATCTGCTGTGGTGTCTCCACGTTCAGCTGGAACATGGCGCTGCGATTGGCGGCCAGTATCTTCCCTTCCAGGTCGAAGGCGATGGCCCCCTCACCCAGAGTGCTGATGAATTCGGAACGGGCATGGAAGCGGAGAATGAAGGCATCTTTCATGGCACAGAAGAAAGCGCGATTTTCGATCACCTGAGCCGACATGTTCAGCAGTACCATGGTGTGCTGCTGGGCCATTTCCGATTTACTGGATGCGTCGAGCACCGCCAGGATCTCCCCGTGGGGGTCGAAGATAGGGGCTGCGGCACACGTCAGGTTGGCATTCTGGGTGAGGAAATGCGCACGTTTATGGATGACAAGCGGTTTTCTTTCCACCAGGCAGGTGCCCATGCCATTGGTGCCCTGAGCCGCCTCGCTCCAGACTGCCCCTACATGCATGCCGGCGTGGGCCGCCGCCTCGGTGAACTGGGGATCGCCGATGTAATTCATCAGCATCCCCTCGCTGTCGGTCAACATGATGGCATGGCCCGAGCCGGCCAGTTGCTGGTATAGATTGGCCATTTCCGGACGGGCAATATCCAGCAGCTGGGCTTGTCTATGCAGCCGTTCCTGAAGATCGGGCCGGTTGATAATGAGAGGGTCCGGTGCTTCACCCGGATCGAGCCCGAAATCATCCCGACAGCGTTTCCAGGAATGAAGCGTCAGCTCGTCGATCGTTGAGGGGGCCAGACTGTTTTCGTTCAGGACGGTGCGAACGAACTCTCCATGATCGGAAATATCGTGTTGCAGGATGGTATCTCCCACACTCTTTCCTCCTCCAATAGTGGCGGGTTCTACCGCTAGGGGCAGACCCGCGATACAAGCCGGCCGTTGCTGATTTGCAGGCGTTGTATCTTTATAGTGATAATTATTCTTATTCTCGGAAGTCTATGCCAAAATTCTGGTAATGACAAACCCTGCAATTCGAGTGTTATTCTTAACGCTATGTCAGTCATGAACTTTAACCATCCATTGATCATGGGAGTCCTCAATCTGACCCCGGATAGTTTCTCCGATGGCGGGCGTTACAGCGCCCTGACAACCGCTGTGGAGCGGGGCCTGGAGATGGTGCGGGAAGGGGCGGATATCATCGATGTCGGAGGAGAGTCGACCCGGCCGATGGCTGAGAGAGTAAACGCTCCCGAGCAGCTCAGGCGGGTGCTGGGGGTCATAGAACAGCTTCGTGAGCGGTTACCTGACGGGTTTCCGATCAGTATCGATACTACCCTGAGTGAGGTGGCCCGCGCGGCCATTGCCAGCGGGGCGACCATCATCAACGATGTGTCCGCCGGGCGTGATGACCCGGAGATACTGGATCTGGTGGCAGCAGAAAGGGTGCCACTGGTAGTGATGCATATGCAGGGCTCACCCGCAACCATGCAGCAGGCGCCGTCCTACCAGGACGTGGTCGGGGAGGTGATGGATTTCCTGCAGCAGCGAGTTGAGGTGGCGCTGAGGGCAGGGGTGAAGAGAGGGGCATTGATCCTGGATCCGGGGATCGGGTTTGGCAAGGGGAGGGAGCACAATCTGTTGTTGCTGAACGCCTTACAGCGATTTGCGGGGATGGGCCATAAGATCCTGCTCGGTGTCAGCCGCAAGCGCTTCATGGGTTCCATCTGTGATGTCGAGGACCCTGCACTACTGGTGCCGGCCACCTGTGCCTGCACCGCCCTGGGTGTGATGGCCGGGGTGAGGATATTCCGGGTGCACGACGTATGGCAAAACCGTCAGGCAGCCGATGTGGCATGGGCGATCCGGCAGGCTCCTAGTGCAGTTTGATGACGCGATCTATCTTTTCAGCGAGCTTTTCTACGCCTTTTCTGGTTGTTACTTCAGGTCGGCCCTTAACCTCCACTACGAAGTTTCCCACAAGTCGACCAGATTTCACTTCTATCAGGTGTGCCATCAGATAGGCGAATAGAAAACTTGGTTTGTGCAGCCTTCCCACCACTATCCATTCGGCCCCCAGCCTTTGGCCCAACTCTGCCGCGACGTCATGATGTTCGAAAAGATAGCCGACCCCGGCGTCGGCTTCAGCAGCGATTTCGGGTTCGATTGGCAGTACTTCATAAGCAACTTTGTTTTCCAATGCTTGTTCCAGCAGTGGCTTCAGAGAGGCGGTTCGTTTCAGCTCTGTCGCGTCGGTAGCTATGGGGGTGAGGTCTTTCAGCTCGAATTCGAGTATCACTATAGGTACAGCGGCCAGCAATGGGCCCGGGGTGAGCAGATAGATCGAAAACAGTATCGCCGTTCGTGCTATCCACCTGCGACTGGAACACCGCATGTTAGTGCGCATACTGACAATCTCCTAGCCCGCACTTCTCACCAGGGGGCGAGATGATCGCGTAGAGATTTGGATTCACAAGGGATTTTCCGAAGGAGCGGAATACGGGCTGTATTTCCGACTGAGGAAAATTCCTTGTGGATTCAAATATCAAGCGAGGGCTCGTCATCCTGGTGAGAAATGCGGGCTAAGATTCCTGATCGGTTGTTTTATCTCTCTCCACCAACGCATAGGCTGAATGATTGTGGATCGACTCAAAATTCTCTGATTCCACGACATAAGCGGATATTCGATCATCGTCGTTCAGCCGGCCCGCCACATCGCGCACGATATCCTCCACGAATTTGGGGTTGTCATAGGCCTTTTCGGTAACGAATTTTTCATCCGTCCGTTTGAGGATGCCATAGAGATCACAGGAGGCCTCCTGTTCCACCAGTTCGATGAGCTCTTCGATCCAGATAAAGCCGCGGATGCGGGCAGTCACCGTGATCAGTGAGCGCTGGTTGTGGGCGCCATAGTCGGATATCCCCTTGGAACAGGGGCACAGGCTGGTCGCGGGGACGGCAACTTTGACGCTGACCTGAAGATTGCCCCGGTCCAGCTCACCGATGAAGCTGATGTTGTAATCCAGCAGGCTTTTCACTGCAGAGACGGGAGCGGTCTTCTCGACAAAATAGGGAAAGCTCATCTCCACATGGCTGGTCTCCGCCTCCAGCCGTTTGCTGATCTCGAACAGCATCTCGTGGAAAGAGCGTACCGAGATCTCCCGCTCGTACTGATTGAGGATCTCGATGAAACGGGACATATGGGTGCCTTTGAAGTGCTGAGGCAGCTGGACATAAAGATTGAAACGTCCGATGGTATGTTGCTCCCCCCCGCTGCGGTCCTTGACGACCACCGGATGAAGGATCTCCTTGACGCCCACTTTGTCGATAGGGATCTGGCGGGTATCCGCTTTATTCTGAACATCTTCCAGAACGGAGGGACTGCTGCTCATGCGCTTGCTTCCTGGCCGGGCGTCACCTGAATGGCGCAGAATTTGAATTCGGGTATCTTGGCGTCGGGATCGAGGGCCTCATTGGTCAGTAGATTAGCTGCTGCCTCGTGATAGCAGAAAGGGAGGAATACCTGCCTTGGCTGCATGCCGCTATCGGCCCGGGCAAAGGCTGTCACCTCACCGCGCCGGGAGCGCAGTCGGATAGGATCGCCGGGGCGGATGTTGATCCGGGAGAGCTCCTCCGGATGAAGGCTGGCCACCGGAAAGGGTTCGATGCGGTCGAGCACCTCCGCGTGGCGCGTCATGGCACCGGTGTGCCAGTGTTCCAGCTGGCGTCCGGTGATCAGCACCCAGGGATACTCCTGGTCCGGCAGTTCGTCGGCATTGATGAAGGGCGACGGGGTGAAGCTGGCCTTCCCTGAAGCGGTAGGGAAACAGTCAGTGAAGATCACCGGCTGTCCGGGATCGTCATCGTTGAGACACGGGTAGGTGACCGATCCCGCCTGCTCCAGGCGTTCCCAGGAGATGCCCGCGATGCTGGGCATGGCTTGCCGCATCTCTGCGAATACCTCACTTGGATGGCGGTAGTTCCACGTCAGCCCCAGCCGGTTGGCCAGTTCCTGGATGATCTCCAGATCCTGTCTTGCCTCGCCCGGCGGATCCAGTGCCCGGCGGCCCAGCTGCACCCGGCGATCGGTATTGGTGAAGCTGCCGGTTTTCTCCGGAAAGGCCGAGGCCGGAAGGATGACATCGGCATACCAGGCGGTCTCGGTCATGAAGATGTCCTGTACCACCAGATGGTCGAGGCGGGCCAGGGCCTTGCGCGCATGATTCAGATTAGGGTCGGACATGGCCGGGTTCTCACCCATGATGTACATGCCCCTGATCGTGCCGTCGGTGATGGCGTGCATGATCTCCACCACGGTCAATCCTGGATTCGGATCCAGCGCCTGCCCCCAGAGGGCCTCGAATCGGGCGCGGACACCCGGATCGTCGACCCGCTGGTAGTCGGGAAACACCATCGGGATCATCCCGACATCCGAGGCGCCTTGTACGTTATTCTGGCCGCGCAGCGGGTGCAGGCCGGTCCCGGCACGACCGATCTGTCCGGTCATCAGGGCCAGAGAGATCAATGCGCGGGCATTGTCGGTGCCGTGCACATGCTGGGACACCCCCATACCCCAGAAGATGATGGAGGCCCTGGCCGAGGCGTAGAGTCGTGCTACCTCACGAATGGTGGCCGCATCGATACCGCAGACGGCCTCCATCGCCTCAGGTTTGAATGACTGCAGATGAGTCTCCAACGCCTGATAACCGCTGGTACGGCTGGCGATGAATTCCCTGTCCACCAGTCCCTGTTCGATCACCGCGTGCATGATGGCGTTGACAAGGGCCACGTCGGTGTCGGGCTTGAACTGGAGAAAATGGCTGGCATGTGCAGCGATAGCGGTGCGACGGGGATCCATCACGATCAGCGTCTTTCCCGCCTTTACCTCGTTTTTCAGGAAGGTGGCAGCCACCGGGTGATTCTCGGTGGTGTTGGAGCCAATCACCAGGATCAGCTCAGCCTCACTGACATCCGCTACCGGATTAGAGACCGCGCCGGAGCCGATCATCTCCAGCAGCGCCACCACGGACGAGGCGTGGCAGAGTCGGGTGCAGTGATCCACGTTGTTGCTTCCAAAGCCGGTACGGACCAGTTTCTGGAATAGATAGGCCTCTTCGTTGGAGCCTTTGGCGGAGCCGAATCCGGCCAGCGCATGGGGGCCGCTGGTATCACGTATGTTGCGCAGGCCGGAGGCGGCGAAATCCAGCGCCTCTTCCCAGCTCGCCTCACGAAATCCCTGAAACGGGTCGTCCGGGTCCAGTTTCAGGGCGGCCTGCTTGGGGGCATCCGCGCGTCGGATCAGGGGAACGGTCAGGCGCTGGCGGTGATGCACATAGTCGAATCCGTAACGCCCCTTGACACAGAGCCGGCCCTCGTTGGCCGGGCCGTCGCGCCCGCTGACATAGTGGATTCGGTTGTCGCTGACATGATAGGTAAGCTGACAGCCCACCCCGCAGTATGGGCAGAGGGAGTCGACCTGTTTCTCCGTTGCTTCCAGGCCTAAGCCATTGGCCGGCATCAGTGCGCCGGTAGGGCAGGCCTGCACACACTCGCCGCAGGCGACGCAACTGCTCACTCCGAGCGGATCGTCGATATCGAATACCACGCGCGAGGCCATACTGCGCCCGGCGTAGCCGATCACGCCGTTGACCTGTACCTCGCGGCAGGCGCGCAGGCAGCGGGTACACTGGATGCAGGCGTCCAGATTGACCGCAATGGCGGGGTGGGTGAGGTCTGCTGAGGGCTGTTGGCGACAGGGAAAGCGGGGTTCTCCGACCCCCAGTCTATCGGCCCACTGGTCGAGTTCACTGGCAGGAGCGTAGCGGCTCCCGGTCATGTCGGACTGGAGCAGTTCCAGTACCA
>JAUUYI010000274.1 GCA_030590525.1 Sedimenticola sp.
GGATGACTCTGCAGCTGGGGCCGGTGAAGCTGGCACTGCTCCTAGTCCTGTGGGCATTGATGCATCACCTCCTTGCCGGCATCCGTTTCCTGCTGATCGATTTTGATATCGGGGTGGGGAAGGGGGCTGGCAGACGCTCGGCCATCCTGGTGATGGTGCTGGCGCCGCTCCTGGCCCTGGGTGTGGGGGTGTCGTTGTGAGCCGCCAGGCGACCGGTCTGCGGGCCTGGGTGCTGCAGCGTATCAGCGCTATATACCTGGGTATCTATTTCATCTATATCATCGGCCATTTTCTATTTGATCCGCCCACTTCCTATCAGGCGTGGAGTGGCTGGCTCGCCGACCCGTTCGTGGCCGTGGCCATGCTGCTCTTCTTCGCTGCCGTGTTGCTACACGCCTGGGTCGGGGTGCGGGACGTGGTGATCGACTATGTGCATCCGATCATGGTCCGGGTGACACTCCTGACACTCACCGGGCTGTGCCTCATCGGCAGTGGCCTGTGGGTGATGCGGACCATCTATCTCGCCGGCGCCAGCGCATGATGACACCACCCCGAAGACATTTCGATACACTCATTCTGGGTGCCGGCGGCGCCGGCCTGAATGCCGCATTGCAACTGGCCAACGCGGACCTGCGGGTCGCCGTGGTCTCCAAGGTGTTCCCCACCCGTTCCCACACCGTGGCGGCGCAGGGCGGGGTCAACGCCGCGCTGGCCAATGATCTGCCGGATAACTGGCACTGGCACATGTTCGATACGGTAAAAGGCTCGGACTACCTGGGTGACCAGGACGCGATCGAGTTTATGTGTCGGCAGGCGATCCCCACGGTGTATGAGCTGGAGCACAATGGCGTACCGTTCTCCCGGCTGGACAATGGCCGTATCTATCAACGTGCCTTCGGCGGCATGACCCAGGCGTTCGGTGGGGCCCAGGCGGCGCGTACCTGTGCCGCGGCGGATCGCACCGGACACGCCATCCTGCACACCCTCTATCAGCAGAATATCCGGGCCAAGACCCATTTTTTCGACGAATACTTTGGTGTCGATCTGGTACGGGACGACGAGGGGGTGATCCTGGGCGCCCTGGTGCTGGAGATAGAGACCGGCGAGCCGTTGTTGATCGAGGCCAAGGCGACCCTGATTGCCTCCGGTGGCTGCGGGCAGCTGTTTCGAACCACTACCAACGCTCACATCAACACCGGTGATGGTATGGCGATGGCCCTGCGGGCGGGTATCCCGCTGCAGGACATGGAGTTCTTCCAGTTTCATCCAACCGGCATCGCCGACAAGGGGATGCTGATCACGGAAGGGGCCCGGGGCGAAGGGGGATACCTGGTCAATCGGGAAGGGGGGCGCTTCATGGAGCACTACGCTCCCCATGCCAAGGATCTGGCCAGCCGTGATGTGGTCTCTCGCTCCATCGCCAGCGAAATACGCGATGGCCGGGGTTGCGGACCAGATAACGACCACGTGTTGTTGAAGCTGGATCATCTGGGGCCGGATGTGGTCGCCAAGCGGTTGCCGGGTATCCGGGACCTGTGCCGGACTTTTCTGCACATCGACCCGGTGGATACGCCGATACCGGTCTTTCCCACCGCCCACTATGTCATGGGGGGGATCCCTACCGACCGTTTCGGGCGGGTGGTGACGCCGCTGAAGACGGGTGCGGAGGAGGTGGTTCCCGGCTTCTACGCCGCGGGTGAATGCGCCTGTGTCTCGGTACATGGGGCCAACCGGCTGGGCGGTAACTCGTTGCTGGACATCCTGGTGTTCGGGCGGGCGGCGGGGCAGGACATCATGAAGCATGTGCGGGACCACCCCCACCACCGACCCATGAGCGAGGCCAGCGTAGAGCAGTCGATGGCACGCCTGGCCCGCTGGGAGCAGCGCGGCGACGGGTTGGATGTGGCGGTACTGAAGGCGGAGCTGAAAAAGGTAATGGAAGACCACTGCTCGGTGTTCCGCGTCGAAGATGTGATGCGGGAAGGGGTGGAGCAGATCAAACAGATTCGGGAACGGCTGCCGGAGGCCCGGTTGAAGGACCACAGCCGGGTGTTCAATACCGCCCGGATAGAGGCGCTGGAGCTGGAGAATCTGCTGGATATCGCCATGGCGACCATGCTGGCGGCAGCGGCGCGCCAGGAGAGCCGCGGTGCACACTCCCGCATCGACTATCCGGAACGGGACGATATCAATTGGATGAAGCACAGCCTGTATCGACTGGAGGGCGATTATCTCGAATGGAAGCCGGTCCGCACCAAGCCGCTCAGCGTCGACAGCTTTCCGCCCAAGCCCCGGGTCTATTGAGGGCTTGCGAAAGTAACTTCTCAATAACCCGGTGCAAACGGGTAGGGTGGATCAAGGAGCGCAGCGACGGATCCACCAACGCTCCATAGCCTGGTGTATCCGCTCCGCTTGATACACCCTACATTTTAGATTCTTGCCTGGACTAATTGAGAAGTTACTTTCGCAAGCCTTAAGGAACCATCCATGAAATTCCGGATCTACCGTTACAACCCGGACCAGGATTCCACTCCCTATCTGCAGGAGTTCGAGCTGGAGGTGCGACCCGGGATGATGCTGCGGGACGCACTGATGGCGCTCAAGGAGCAGCAGGATGAGTCGATCTCCTTTCGCCACTCCTGTGGCGAGGGGGTCTGTGGCTCGGATGGCATCAATGTCAACGGCCAGAACTGCCTCGGCTGTATTACGCCGGTGAGCGATTTCAAGGCGCCGGTAACGATCAGGCCGCTACCGGGACGCCCGGTGGTCCGCGACCTGGTAGTAGACATGTCCCAGTTCTACCAGCAGTACCGGGCGGTCAAACCTTACCTGATCCGCAAGGATCCGCTGCCGGAGCAGGAGATACTCCAGTCACCGGCCGAGCGGGAGCAGCTGGACGGCCTCTATGAGTGCATCATGTGCGGTTGCTGCTCCACCGCCTGCCCCTCGTTCTGGTGGAACCCGGACAAATTCCACGGCCCCCAGGCGCTGCTGCAGGCGT
This sequence comes from Sedimenticola sp., assembly GCA_030590525.1. Classification (GTDB taxonomy): domain Bacteria; phylum Pseudomonadota; class Gammaproteobacteria; order Chromatiales; family Chromatiaceae; genus JAUXBK01. The sequence continues at coordinate 3,002 of JAUUYI010000274.1, forward strand.
GGCGTTTCCTGACCGACAGTCGCGACCAGGCAACCGAAGAGCGGCTGGATGCACTGGAAGGCCCCTATAAGCTGTTTCGCTGTCACACCATCATGAACTGCGTGGAGGTCTGCCCCAAACAGCTGAATCCGACCCGTGCCATCGGCCAGATCAAAGAGCTGATGTTGCGCCACTCGATATGATTCCGCGAGCCCTGTCTATCGATCCTCTGCAGGGTTGCGATTTTGATATCTGATCCAGGCGGCCACCAGCGCGTTCCCGCCCCGGAGCGGCTTCGATGGCAGTGTCGGCGTGGCATGCTGGAGCTGGACCTGATGCTGGAAGGATTTCTCGACCGCGGCTATTCGGCGCTGGAGAATGAGCAGAAGCTGCTGTTCGCGCGGATGCTCGAGTTCGAGGATCAGCTGTTGCTGGACTGGTTGATGGGTTATGTCATCCCTGCGGATGAGAGCCTTAGAGCGATGTTGGAAAAAATCCGCAATAACAGCTGACTGTAACGATGCAATGTAACTTCTCAATAAGTCCAGGCAAGAATCGAAAACGCAGGGTGGATCAAGCGGAGCGGATCCACCAACGCGACCTAGTACAGCACCGCACAAGTGCCCGTGAATATAATGTA
>JAUUYI010000176.1 GCA_030590525.1 Sedimenticola sp.
GATATTTTACTGACAGAGAGATTGGGGTCATTATTCTCTCTCTGTCGGGTACTTATGCTCTCTTCGCCCATGGGATTTCTCTGTTGGGATAACGCCTGAAAAGAAGGATGTTTTCAGTCAACTTCGGTTCGATCAGACGCCTAAAAATTCGTCAGGAAGAAAGGGATCAGTAGTGCGTTAACCAGATCTATAAAGAAGGCGCACACCAGGGGGACGATGATGAAAGCAAGGTGAGATGCTCCGTAGCGTTGAGTCACCGCGGACATGTTGACCATCGCCGTCGGTGTGGAGCCGAGTGAGATTCCGCCAAAGCCGGCCGAGACCACCGCTGCGTCATAGTTCTTTCCCATGGCCGGAAAGATAATGAAGATGTTCACCAGTACAGCCACCAGTAATTGGATCGCGAGAATAGTGAATATCGGGGCAGCCAGGTCGATCAAGGTCCATAGTTGCATGCTCATTAGAGACATCGCCAGAAAAGTACCCAGCGAGATCTCTGCGATCAGCGCCATGGCGGGCGTGCGTGTCGGCCAGTGGGTGCCAGTGATTCGCGGGAATTTTTTTGGGATAAGATTTGTGAGCATGATGCCTGCGAACAGGCAGGTTACGAACAGGGGGAGCTTGAGTCCCATCTCGGCGATACCCTCATTGAGCAGCATCCCTATGATGGCGCTGATGTGGATGGCGAGAATGGCATCGAGGAAGTCCAGATGGCCGATGCCCTCTTTTTTCTGTGTATCGGAAAGGCCTACGTCCTGGACCTCCTGCTTCTCTGGCGTCAGCTTATGGCGATTGATCAGGAACTTGGCAATGGGACCGCCGGTGAGACTCGCCAGAATCAGGCCGAATGTGGCGCAGGCGATACCGATCTCCATAGCGTTTGACACGTTATAATCCGCGGCGATGTCGGGTGCCCAGGCAATGGCTGTGCCGTGGCCACCGATCAGCGATACCGTACCGCCCAGCATGCCTACTGCCGTGGGCAGGTCGAAGAGGGCTGCCACCGAAATTCCGGTGAGGTTCTGCACAAACATGTAGGCGATGGTAATGGTCAGCAGGATGACTAACGGCTTGCCGCCTGAAAGCAGATCCTGCAAGCTGGCATTGATACCGATGGTGGTAAAGAAATAGACCAGCAGGATGTCCCGGGCCGCTAGTTCGAATTCAACCTCGATACCGGATGTCGCGTAAACCAGCCCGAACAGGATCGAGAACAGTAGCCCGCCTGTAACCGGCTCAGGAATGCTGAACTCACGCAAGATACCGACGGCATCATTTAGCCGCTTGCCCGCGAATAGTACGATGATGCCCAGGGTTACTGCCATGAAGGATCCCACATGTAGAACACCATCTTGTATTTCCATATTTGATACCTCTTGAATTACGAATAAAGCCTTGCAGTTGTCGATGCTACCGTATCGGATGCTGGCTGGGATGTACCTTGGTGCCGAATCGTTGCTGTATTCTGTCCGCAGACATGGGGCGGCCGTAGAGGAAGCCCTGCACCTGATCACACTTGTGACCTCGCAGAAACTGTTCCTGGGCTTCGTTCTCGACACCCTCGGCAATGACCGTCAGTTGCAGGCCCTTGCCCATGGCGATGATTGCACGCGCTATGGCCGCATCATTGGGATCCTGGTCCAGGTCGCGAACAAAGGAGCGGTCGATCTTCAGCTTGTCAATCGGCAGCTGTTTCAGGTAACTCAGGGAAGAGTAGCCAGTACCGAAGTCGTCGATCGCCAGGTGTGTGCCAAGCTCCCGCAGACCTTTTAACGTCTCTATCGAGGGCTCCGCCTCCTTCATGATAAAGTTTTCACTGATCTCCAGTTCCAGCCACTCCGGGCGACATTCGGTCTCCTGCAGTATTTTGCGTACCCGTTCCACCAGATCCCCCCTACGGATCTGTTTCCCGGATACATTGACAGCTACCTGCTGTAACTCCAACCCCGAAGAACTGTACCACTGTTGCATCTGGCGGCAGGCGGTTTTGAGTACCCACTCACCAATCTGAATGATCAGCCCGGACTCTTCCGCTACCGGCAGGAATCGGCTGGGTGGCAGCAGCCCCAGTTTTGGATGGTCCCAGCGTATCAACGCCTCAACCCCTGTGATGGTGCCATCGATCAGGGAGATCTGTGGCTGGTAATAGACAATGAATTCCTCCTGATCCAGGGCTTGACGCAGGCTGCCTTCCAGTAGTACCCGATCATAGGAGGTAACGGTCAGATCCCGGGTGTAAAACACGCAGTTACTCCTGCCTTTCTCTTTGGCCCGGTACATGGCAGCATCCGCATTCTTCAGCAGCGTCTCGCTATCTCTCCCGTCATGAGGGAAAAGGCTGACGCCAATGCTGGTGCTTACGAAAAGGGCCTGTCCCTGGACCTCGTAGCGGGTCCCCAGGGCCTCCATCAGCTTTTGGGCCAGGTGGGTGACTTCCTCGCTGCTGCTGATCTGCTCGATAACCACTACAAACTCGTCACCACCCAGTCGGGCAACGGTATCATTCTCGCGGACACAGTTGAGCAGCCGTTCACCCACCATGGCCAGCAATCTGTCACCGGTGGCGTGACCCAGGCTGTCGTTGATGTGCTTGAAGTGGTCCAGATCGAGAAACAACACCGCGACCTGGCTTCCGGTGCGGTGGGCGCGCTCGATGGTATGCCTCAGCCTTGCATCCAGCAGCAGCCGGTTGGGCAGGCTGGTCAGGGAGTCATGGTGAGCCTGGTGTTTCAGGTTACCCTCTGCACGCTTGCGTTCGATAATCTCGTTTTCCAGATTTCGGTTGATCATCAACAACTGTTTGGTGCGTTTCTTTACCAACTCTTCGAGTTCTTCACCATGTTTTTCCAACATATTCTGCGCGGCTTTACGTTGATCGATCTCGTCGTTCAGTGTCGAAATCAGAACCCGGTTCTGATCCTGCAGTTCCAGAGTGTGCAGCAGATGCCTGTTTGTGTTTCTACCGGTTGCAGAGATGAGCAGGGTATAGATGGAGACTCCCAGGGCGAGCATTATGCTAAGAAACTCCCCTTTCGTCAGGAGCACGATGATGACGGCGATGGCCGGAGGGAGGATATAGGCAAAAAAAGCGGGCAGCAGCGCCGAGAGGACGGGTACTGCTGCGGCAGCGAGGCCGAAGATGATCATCAGACCCATACTCAGTACGATGATGTCATCATGGAAGAAGATGAACAGCGCCACCCCCCCCCAGGCGATACCAGTCAGCAGGGTTGTGCCGACATAGAGCGAGGCCCAGCGACTGGCCGGGAGTCTGCTGGCGTGCTCCCGGTGCAGCTTCCAGAGAACCAGGCGGGCTGCCGCCGTGGAGAGGATGCTTACCCACCAGATCAGCAGTTGGCCAGGCTCTATCCGTGCATAGAAAAGGAGGGCAAACAGCAGTGCGGCCCCGATGACAGTGATGTTGGCGGACAACGAATTATCGTAGAGCAGTTTTACCTGCCCGTCGATAAATCTGCCGGTAAAAGGCCGTTTCATCTAGGAGCCTGTCGGACTTAGGGGATCGTTGCGAGGGAAAGCCATTTTGAGTCCATTTTTTCGGTCATTTGAGGCGAATAGTTATTCATATTTAACGAGAATGAGCGGAAGAATGGGTCAAAAGGGCTTTTCCACAGTAGATTCATCCTAAGTCGGACAGGCTCCTAGGAGCCTGTCCGAGAATAGAAGCCGATCGATTGTACAGGAGCGACAAACCGGTCAACCACCATAATCTGACAGCCTCCTGGGGGATCGCTGCAAGGGGATTGTACATTCCTGGGCATTGTTCTATTATCTCTCACTATATTACAACAACTTGATATATAACTATATTTATTGGTTTTTGTGCGGCGTGGAGGGATACTGAGCGTCGCGCGAGGCAAGGCCGACCCTGGGTCTTCTGCGCTTATGGCATTGTGACCTCCGTCCAGGGGAGATGCCGAGGCCGTAAGGATAAAAAAGCAGGCATAAACAGGCCTATAGTCAGGGGTATACCGGGCTTGCCTTTGATTACAGGCCCCGTTACTGGTTGGCAACAGTCAGCATAGGATGTAATCTGGCAGACTTTTTAGCAATTTATTTTCGCATTTTCTCATGGCAGGCAAACTTTATATCAGGACTTTTGGTTGTCAGATGAACGAATACGATTCTGCCAAAATGGCAGAGGTATTGCGTGAGTCCCATGGGATGGAGTTGACCGAACGGCCGGAAGATGCGGATCTGCTACTGCTGAATACCTGCTCCATACGGGAGAAGGCCCAGGAAAAGGTGTTTTCCCAGCTTGGGCGCTGGCGTCCCTGGAAGCAGCAGCGGCCGGATCTGGTCATCGGTGTTGGCGGTTGCGTCGCCAGCCAGGAGGGGGATGCGATCCGGCAGCGGGCCCCGTTCGTCGATCTGGTGTTCGGGCCTCAGACGTTGCACCGGCTGCCACAAATGCTGGATCTGGTTCGACAGCAGCGGCAGCCAGTGGTGGATGTCTCGTTCCCTGAGATCGAGAAGTTCGATTGCCTGCCGGAGCCCCGATCTGATGGGCCCAGCGCTTTCGTCTCGGTGATGGAGGGCTGTTCCAAGTATTGCACCTATTGTGTGGTGCCCTACACCCGTGGTGAGGAGATAAGCCGCCCATTCGATGACGTCATTGCCGAGGTGGCCTCACTGGCGCGACAGGGGGTGCGGGAGGTGAACCTGCTGGGGCAGAACGTCAACGCCTATTGTGGTGCCATGGACGATGGAGTGAGTGCCGATCTGGCACTGTTGATCCAGTACGTGGCTGCGATCGAGGGTATCGACCGGATCCGTTTCACCACTTCCCACCCGTTGGAATTTTCAGAAAATCTGATTGCGGCCTATGCAGAGGTGCCGGAGCTTGTGAGTCACCTGCATCTGCCGGTGCAGAGCGGCTCAGATCGGATCCTTAGGCTGATGAAACGGGGTCATACGGCCTGGGATTACAAGCAGAAGATCAAGCGCCTGCGGCAAGTCAGGCCGGAGATCAGCATATCCTCTGACTTCATCGTTGGTTTCCCTGGTGAGACAGAGGCAGACTTCATGCGCACGATGGAGCTGATCGAGGAGATCGGTTTCGACCACTCCTTCAGTTTCATCTACAGTGCCCGTCCGGGGACGCCGGCGGCAGAACTGGCAGATGAGCTCCCCATTGCTGTAAAACAGGAACGGCTGAGCCGGCTGCAACGGGCGATCGGCAACAACGCCCAGCAGATCAGCCGGCAGATGGTGGGCAGGGTGGAGCGGGTGCTGGTGGAACGTCCCGCCCGTAAGCACTCGGGACAGCTGGCTGGCCGTACCGGGAATAACCGGGTGGTCAACTTCGATGGCC
>JAUUYI010000029.1 GCA_030590525.1 Sedimenticola sp.
AATGAAAGACCAAAATGCCTACGAAGAGTTCATTAAAGGGGTCTGGCGGGACAATCCGGTATTCGTGCAGGTGCTGGGGATGTGTCCCATGCTGGCGGTGACCAACTCGGCTATCAACGCCGTTGTCATGGGGATGGCGACCCTGTTCGTGCTGGTCGGATCCAGTTTCCTGGTGGCGGCCCTCAAGCAATGGATTCCCAAGCAGGTACGCATCTCGCTCTATGTCATCATCATCGCCACCTTCGTGACGGTAGCGGACTATACCCTGTTGGCTCTGATGCCCAAGGTACACAAGGAACTGGGTGCCTTTATCCCGCTGATCGTGGCCAACTGCATGATTCTGGGGCGGCAGGAGGCTTTCGCTTCCCGCAATTCCATCCGCTTTGCCGTAATGGATGCGGTTGGAATGGCATCCGGCTTCATGCTGGCCCTGTTCGCGCTCGGGAGTGTGCGGGAGATCCTCGGCAGTGGCTCTCTGTTCAATCTGCCCCTGTTCGATGCAGATTTCGAGCCCTGGGTAATCATGATCCTGCCACCGGGTGGTTTCATCACCCTCGGGTTGATCCTGCTCTTTTTCAACTGGGTTACGGTCAAACGGGCCGCCTTCCTGGAACAGGTGGCGGCAGCCGAGCGGGAGGAGTTATAGATGGATGACCTGATCTGGATCTTCATCAGCGCCCTGCTGGTCAACAACTTCGTGCTGGCCTATTTTCTCGGGCTCTGTCCTTTTCTCGGTGTCTCCGGTCGGTTGGAGACCTCTTTTCGACTGGGGCTGGCCACTACATTCGTGCTGCTGGTGACCGCCTTCTGTGCCTGGGTACTCAATACCTATGTGTTGATCTATGCTCCCTACCTGCGCCTGATCAGCTTCATTGTGGTCATCGCCAGCACGGTGCAGTTCATCGAGATGGTGATCAAGAAGAGCGCCCCTCTCCTGTTCAAGGCGCTGGGAATCTTTCTGCCCCTGATCACCACCAACTGTGCCATCCTGGGGCTGGCCATCTTCGCCACCAATAGGGGCTACGGTCTGGTGCAGGGACTGGTATTCGCCCTGGGTGCGGGTGCCGGTTTCACCCTGGCCCTGGTGCTGATGGCGGGTATCCGCCAGGAGGCAGAACTCTCTGACGTGCCTGCCCTGGTGCGGGGCACCGCCATGAACCTGATTATCGCCGGCATCCTCTCCATGGCATTCATGGGGTTTGCAGGGTTGTTCAATTCAGGTTAAGCGTTCGCGAAACAATCGTTTTCAGTTGCGTAGGATGGGCAAAGGCGCGAAGCGCCGTGCCCATCACTGGGGTAGGTAGCGTGGTTTTTGATGGGCACGTTTCACTTTGCCCATCTTATGTAAGCACCCAGGTTAAACCCATGCCTCTCGACGGGATTAGCCGGATGCTTACTTATTAACCTGTTTGTATGGAGGTCAAAAATGCTGATATACGCGCTTTCCCTGCTTGGCCTGGTCGGCCTGTGTGCCGGCTGGATGCTGTTCCAACGCTGGCTCGTCCGGCAGGATCCGGAGAAGGAAGAGGGGTACAGACCCGGTTGCGGGGCCTGCAGCCGCAAGGATTGCACAAGCCGGCAGGATTGACGGTTTTCGTTGACCGATCATATCAACGAAACCGATAAAAAATATACCGGGTTTCTGCAAGAGAAGGGCATCAGCTGAATGCTGGCCAGGGTGGCTTAATAGAAAAAGGCACCCGAGGGTGCCCTTTTTGGCCCGGCAGCGGAGTGTCTCAGTGCCGGTATCAGCGACTGTACCGCTTACGGAATTTATCGACTCGACCAGCAGTGTCCATTATCTTCTGCTTGCCGGTGAAGAAGGGATGGCAGGCGGAGCAGACTTCCACGTGTAAATCCGAACACAGGGTGGAGCGGGTGGTGAATTCGTTGCCGCAGCTGCAAACCACTTTGGTTTCGCAGTACTTGGGGTGGGTGTCAGTTTTCATGATAGCCTCTGAAAATATACTCTCCCCCTGCCTGAGATATTTGTATTTGCGGCGGGTGGATCAATCATCTTATAGTAAATAGTTTTTTCAGGCAAGCTGGTTTTGACTGGATCAGCAATTGTACAACAGTTAAATCAGCTAAATTCCCTCTCCCATGAGGGCGAGGGCCTGTATTGTGGCGTTCCGATATTCTTGATATTAGGGGAGATGATATGCAGAAGGTAACTATTGTGGGTGCCGGGCGCGTTGGTGAAACTGCAGCCCAGATTCTGGCAGAAGGGGAGTTGTGCCGTGAGGTGGCGCTGCTGGACGTGCGGGAGGATGTTCCGGAGGGGGTTGCCCTGGATATCTTTCAGACGGCGCCTTTCTTCGATTTCGACACCCGGGTGATCGGGAGCAGTGATCCCGCCATCATGAGCGGTTCGGATCTCATCATCGTAACGGCGGGAGTCCCCCGCAAGCTGGGCATGTCCCGCTCCGATGTGTTGGATGTAAATCTGGGGGTCATCGATGGAATTTGTGACAATGCGCTGAAATATGCGCCGGATGCGATCATGCTCCTGGTCACCAACCCGGTGGATGTTCTCACCTATCGCGCTTTCAAGCGCACTGGCTGGGACAGGCGCAGGGTATTTGGGCAGGCAGGGGTGCTGGACTCCTCGCGCATGGCCAGCTTCATCGCATTGGAGACCGGTTTTTCTGCCCGTGATATCACCACCATTGTGTTGGGTGGGCATGGTGACACCATGGTCCCTCTCTCCCGTTACTGCACGGTCAACGGCATTCCGGTAGAGCACTTCATCGGCAGCGATGTCATGCAGCAGATCATTGAGCGTACACGCGCCGGTGGTGCGGAGATCCTTGCGTTGAGAAAGAACAGCAGTGCCTACGATGCGCCGGGGGCAGCGGTAGCGGCGATGGTAGATTCCATCAGCAACAACCGTCGCCGGATTCTGCCCTGTGTTGCAATCCTGGATGGGGAGTATGATGAATCGGGTATCGCCATGGGTGTGCCCTGTGTGCTGGGCGAGAACGGCGTTGAGAGCGTGGTGCAGCTGGACCTCCTCGAATCGGAGCTGAAAATGTTCCGGGAGTCAGTCGCCACCATCCGCAAGGATATCGAGCGTCTTGATTGAGGTGGATTCAGTTTTTTCTGTTTCGCAGGAAAGCGGGGCGCCGGCGCCGGCCCCCTGGGGGCCAGCTTGTTACTCCGGAAAGGGTCTGTTATATAAGGGGCAGGGGGTTGGCTGTTACGCTGTGCTCTCGTGTCAGGAGAAGTCCACAAATATGTTCGACAAAATCATGAAGTTGAGCGGCGCTGAAGGGCGCTCGATGGAACTCAAGCTCCACAAGGGTACGGTAGGGCCGGAGGTGGTGGATATCTCATCACTCTACCGGGAGATGGGGGTCTTCACCTACGACCCGGGTTTCGTCTCCACGGCCAGTTGCCAGAGTGCAATCACCTATATCGATGGTGACAAGGGTGAACTCTGGTATCGGGGTTATCCGATCGAACAGTTGGCAGAGCGAGCCAGCTTCCTGGATGTGGCCTATCTGTTGCTCTATGGGGATCTGCCCCAACAGTCCCAGCTGGCAGAGTTCGAGCGCATCATCCGTTATCACACCATGATCAACGAGACCCTGAAGAATTTCTTCAACGGGTTCCATTACGATGCGCATCCGATGGCGGTCATGGTGGGCGTGGTGGGGTCGTTGTCGGCTTTTTATCATGATTCGCTGGATATTCATGACCCCCGGCATCGGGAGGTCTCAGCCCACCGTATGATCGCCAAGATGCCGACGATCGCGGCGGCCAGTTACAAGCACAATGTGGGCGAGCCTTTTATCTATCCACGCAACGATCTGGACTACTGCGCGAACTTCATGAATATGATGTTTGCCACCCCCTGCGAGGAGTATGCACCGGATCCACTGGCAGTAAAGGCAGTGAACCTGCTGTTTATCCTGCACGCAGACCATGAGCAGAATGCCAGTACCTCGACGGTGCGGCTGGCAGGGAGTTCCCAGGCCAATCCATTCGCCTGTATCGCCTCTGGTATAGCGTCTCTCTGGGGGCCGGCGCACGGAGGGGCCAATGAGGCTGTACTGGAGATGCTGCAGGAGATTGGTGATGCCTCCAATATCGATAAATATATCGCCAGGGCGAAGGATAAGGACGATCCGTTTCGCCTGATGGGTTTTGGCCACCGGGTATACAAGAATCATGACCCACGGGCGACCATTATCCGCAAGGTCTGCCATGAGGTGTTGGACAACATGGACGCCAAGGATAGCCCACTGCTCGAGCTTGCCCTGCGGCTGGAGGAGGTGGCGATGCAGGATGAGTATTTCATCGAGCGTAAGCTCTATCCCAACGTGGATTTCTATTCCGGCATCATCTACCGTGCGTTGGGGATACCCAACAGTATGTTCACTGTGATGTTTGCGATTGCCCGTACCGTTGGATGGGTGGCTCACTGGATGGAGATGATGGACGACCCGCAGCAACGGATCGGGCGGCCACGCCAGGTCTATACCGGTGCCGGCAAACGGGAATATGTCCCGCTCGGGCAGCGCTGAGCTAACCCGAAAATCATCCTCAAACCGGGGTCATGCCGATGAGTTCCAGTACCCGCTCGAGTGCGGCTCCCCTGTCCGGCTGTTCAGTGATGTGGCTCAGGGGTGGGTTGGAGCGGTCGCCCGCGGGTAGCACGATCAGTTCGATAGCGTGTTCACCGGCCAGGAATCTGAACAGGGGGCGTCTGACTCTGAGCCCCGAGGCATAGTTTATCTGCTCCTCACGTTGCTCAAAGGGGATGCTCCGCTCCAGCAGATGCAGCAACACCTCCTCCGGTGTTTCTGCGAACAGATAGAGTTGCACCGGTCCCTGCCCGTCGGCACACCCGCTCAGCACCGCTCCTGTAAGGTGTGGATCAAATGGCTGCAGTTGCCGCATCGCCGCCACGGCTACACCGCGCAATCGTTGCAGGGCCATGGGTTGGCTCTCCCGCAGGAACAGCTGTTGATATTCGATCAGTGCCTGTTCGATCTCCCGGTTGTCCGGCAGTTTGTGGCTGTCTCTGCAGCCTGTCTGCCTGGCTGCTTTGCGTCGGGCAGTCGTTATATCCGGGCACTCATGCCGCGCCAGCAGGCGTGCCGCAACTGCGGCAATCTGCCGGCGGCTCTCTTCCTGTCCCGGTCGGCGACGTGGCATTCAGAAGGGGTCCTCTTCTGCAGCACCGCCAGGTATGCCGCTCCGCCCCACACCGGTGTTGTTACTCTGTGGTCGCGCCTTCGGGGCGTACTCCCGGCGAAATACCTCGAAGATGGCATTTTCCTCGCCTGATCCGGCGCGCTCGCCCGTGCTCGGGTTGATACGTACCGTGATAATGCCTGGTGGCATTTTCAGGGGTATCTCTTCGACCCCTTTGAGGGCCTCTTTCATGTAGGCCATCCAGGCAGGCAGGGCCGCGCGGCCCCCTACTTCACCCCGCCCCAGAGGTTTTGCCGAATCGCGGCCGACCCAGACGATGGCAACCAGTGACCTGTTGAATCCGTTGAACCAGGCATCTTTCTGGTCGTTGGTGGTGCCGGTCTTGCCGGCCAGGTCCTTGCGCCCCAGGGCGCGCGCCTTGCGGGCGGTGCCATGGGTGATCACATCCCGCATCATGGAGTTCATGAGATAGTAATTCTGTGGACTGATGGCCCGGGGTGCGACCGACTTCATCTCCGGTTGCTCATGCCCCGGCTGCATATCCGGTTCTCCTGCTTGCGCTTCTTCCTTCCCTGCCTCCGGGCAGTTTTCACAGACACTGGGTGGGTTGGCCTGATAGAGAGGCTGGTGGTGGCTGTCCTCTATGCGCCGGATGAAGTAGGGTTTTACCCGGTATCCGCCATTGGCCAGGATGGCATAGCCTGCCGCCATCTGGAGAGGGGTTACGGTCGCGCTTCCCAGGGCCAGAGAGAGATTGTGGGGCAGTTGATCCGGATCAAAACCGAATCGTGCCACGTGCTTCAAGGCGTGTTCGCTCCCCATCGCCCGCAACAGGCGGATGGAGACCAGGTTGCGGGATTTGGTCAGGGCGTAGCGTAGCCGGGTCGGTCCGAAAAACTTACCACTGTAGTTTTCAGGGCGCCAGGCCCCCTCCAGGCTCGGGTCGTCGAATACCACGGGGGCATCATTGATCAGGCTGGCAGCGGTGAACCCCGCCTCCAGTGCAGCGGAATAGATGAATGCCTTGAAGCCGGAGCCGGGCTGGCGTTGGGCCTGGATTGCCCGGTTGAATTTACTGCTATAGAAATCGTAGCCACCGACCAGGGCCACTATAGATCCGTCATCCGGGTCCAGTGATACCAGCGCGCCCTCCACTGCCGGTACCTGAGCCAGGCGCCAGTAGGGCTCCCCTTTTTCCGGGCTCTCTTTAAATACCCGCACCAGATCACCTGGCTTGACGATGTCTGCGGCCTGCTTGGGTTTCTTCCCCCGGCGGTTGACAGTTATATAAGGCCGGGCCCACTCCAGGCCCTTCCAGGGGATCTCGATGTGCCCGGTGGCGGTGGTGAATACCTCGATGGATTTCTCTTCCACCCGGGTGACCAGGGCTGGAGCAAGATCCCCTACCGTGCGGTAACCGCTGATCAGTCGCTGCAGCTGTATGTCGTCTGCGCTGGCACCGATCTTCAGCTGTTTCTCCGCACCGCGATAACCGTGGCGTATGTCATAGGCCTGCAAGGTCTGGCGGACAGCACTGTTGGCCGCCTGCTGCAGTCGACCATCGATCGTGGTGACTACGCTGAATCCATTGGTGTAGGCTTGATCACCGTATCGGGATATCATCTCCGACCGGACCATCTCTGCGACATAGGGTGCCTCCACCCCGATGTTCGGGGCATGCAGGCGGGCTGTGACCGGCGTTTCAATCGACTGTTGGTACTCTTTACGGTCGATAAATCCTTGCTGGTGCATCCGGTCCAGCACATAATCGCGCCGTTCCAGTGCCCGCTTCGGGTTGGTGACGGGGTTATAGCTGGAAGGTGCCTTGGGCAGCCCGGCGATCATGGCGACCTGGGGCAGGGTGAGTCGATCCACGCCAGTACCATAGTAGATCTGGGCGGCGGCGCCGACGCCGTAGGCCCGGTGTCCCAGGTAGATCTTGTTCAGGTAGAGCTCAAGAATCTCCTGTTTGCTGAGATCCTGCTCAATCTTCAGGGCGAGCAGTATCTCGTTAAGCTTACGGGTATAGGTCTTTTTGCGACTGAGGAAGAAGTTTCTGGCCACCTGCATGGTGATGGTACTGCCGCCTTGCCGTTTCTCGCCGGTCAGCAGCAGCTGCAGTGCCGCCCGCAACAGACCCTGATAGTCGACCCCCGGGTGTTCGAAGAAGCGATTGTCCTCTGCGGCCAGAAACGCCTGCACCATGCGTGTTGGAACTTCGTTGTAAGCAAGGGGGATACGCCGCTTCTCGCCGTATTCCGCGATCAGTTTCTGCTCTTTCGAATAGACGCGCAGGGGAATCTGAAGCGCCACATCTCTGAGGCTATCGGTATCAGGCAGTTCCGGTTCCAGGTAGAAATAAGCCGCTGCGGCGGCGATGGCACCGGCTATCACACCCACCAGAAGGGTCCAGAATCCGAATTTCAGGAGTTTGATTGTCCACTTCATGAGCCAGTTCACGATATTGGGGAGCTCCGTGCTCAATTTTCCGTGATATAAGCCGCTATACTAGCAAACCTGAAGCGTATTTTTAGTCGGCAGGAAAAAAACGCTTCACAAAAAATCCATTTATTGCTATATAGTTGAAGGGGAAAATAAAGGCAGATCCTTAAATCCCCTCCCTCCATGCTGATGCAACCTTAATTTACTTATTACAAAGGAAGCAAGATGTTCCTTTTTCGCTCCAAGAAGCAGGCAATGCTTGGCTTGGATATCAGTTCAACGGCGGTAAAGCTGTTAGAACTGGCCAAGCTCAGCGGACAACCCGGAAGCAGTTACCGGGTGGAATCCTACGCGGTAGAGCCGTTACCGGCAAATACCCTGGTAGAGAAAAATATCGCCGATGTCGATGCGGTAGGACAATCTATCAAAAAGGTCGTGGAGCGCTCGGGTACGCGGGCCAAACAGGCTGCAGTGGCAGTTTCGGGTTCGGCAGTGATCACCAAGGTGATCACCATGCCGGCCTCACTCTCAGATCAGGAGATGGAAAGCCAGATTCAGCTGGAGGCAGATCAATATATTCCCTACCCCCTGGAAGAGGTCAACATCGACTTCGAGGTGCTGGAGGTGTCGGAGAAAAACCCGGATATGGTAGATGTATTGCTGGCCGCCTCGCGGAGTGAGAATGTGGATGACCGGGTGGCGGCACTGGAGATCGCAGGGTTGACCGCCGCCGTGGTGGATGTGGAAGCTTATGCCATGGAGAACGCCTTCTCCCTGATTACCGGGCAACTGCCCGATTATGGTGATGATCAAGTCGTTGCTATTGCAGATGTCGGGGCTACCATTACCACTCTGAACGTGCTCCACAACAACAAAATTATTTACACCCGGGAACAGAATTTCGGTGGTCGGCAGCTGACCGAAGAGATTCAGAGACGTTATGGTCTGTCCCATGAAGAGGCAGGAATGGCGAAGCGGCAGGGGGGTCTGCCGGACAACTATCAGCCGGAGGTCCTGGATCCTTTCAATGAGGCGATGGCGCAGCAGGTCAGCCGTTCCCTGCAGTTCTTCTTCTCCTCCAGTACCTACAGCAGTGTTGATCACATCGTCCTGGCGGGTGGTTGCTCATCGATCACCGGGGTGAATGAGTTAATCGAAGCAAAGATCGGAACCCCGACCGTGGTGGCCAATCCCTTTGCCAATATGTCGGTCTCTTCCAACGTGAAGCTGCAGAGTCTGAGTAATGATGCGCCGGCCCTGATGATCTCATGTGGGTTGGCCTTAAGGAGCTTCGACTAAGATGGCCCGCATCAATCTATTACCCTGGCGTGAGAATCTGCGTAAAAAGCGGCAGCAGGATTTCGGGGTTGCAATTGTCATCTCTCTGGTACTCGTGGTGGTGGGAGTTGGCGCCGCCCATTTTTATGTAGAGGGGATGATCAAGCACCAGCAACAGCGCAATAATTTCCTGAAAAAGGAGATTGCACTGATGGATAAAAAGATCAGGGAGATCCAGGCACTGGAAAAGACGAAGGCCAGGCTGATTGCCCGCATGGAAGTGATTCAAGATTTGCAGAGCAGCCGACCGCAAGTGGTGCATCTTTTCGACGAAATCGTCAACACTGCCCCGGATGGTGTCTATCTGACCAAGCTGGAGCAGAAAGGCACCACCTTGACACTCTCCGGTCGGGCCCAGTCGAATGCCCGTGTATCCGCTTATATGCGGAACATCGAGAAGTCAGCATATCTGAAGAGACCGAACCTGCAGGTGATATCCAACAAGGATAAAGGCGGGGCCGGGCTCAGTCTTTTTACACTTACGGCGAAACAGAAATCTGTGGCTCAAAAGAAGGGGACGAAAACCGGAAAGTCCCGGAAGAAGAAAGGAAAGAAGGGCAAAGGAGGTAAGCGGTGAACCTTCAGGAACTCAATGATCTGGACCTGAGTAATATCGGGGTCTGGCCGACGCCTATCAAGGCTGTAATCGTGCTGCTGTTGTGTGGTTCGATTGCAGTCGGGTGGTACTACTTCGATACCGAAGATCAGTTGAAAAAGCTGGAAAAGGCAGGGAAGGTAGAGCTCACCCTGCGCAAGACTTTCGAGAAAAAACAGGCGAAAGCGGTCAACCTGGAGAAGTATCGGAAGCAGATGGAAGAGATGAAGCGCTCCTTTGGGACCATGCTGCGACAGCTGCCAGATAAGACCGAGGTGGCAGAGCTGTTGGTGGATGTCTCCCAGACTGGACTGGCGTCAGGGCTGGAGTTCGAGCTTTTCGACCCGCAGGGCGAGAACCGCAAGGAGTTCTATGCCGAATTGCCGATCAAAATAAAGGTGGTTGGAAACTATCATCAGTTCGGGGCCTTTGTCAGCGGGTTGGCCTCCCTGCCCAGAATCGTGACGATCCATAACATCACCATTGCCCCGAGAAAAAAGAAGGGTGGCGGGCTGGTGATGGATGCGGTAGCCAAGACCTACCGCTATCTGGATGAGGAGACGGGCAAATGAGCAAGCGGCCGACAGCATGGTTCAGGGTCTCGTTCATGGTGCTCCTGGCTGTGGCCATAACGGGCTGCGCCAACAAGGACATGCGTGATCTGAAACAGTATGCAAAAGAGGTCAAGGCGCGAAAACAGGGGCGCATAGAGCCATTGCCCGAGATCAAACAGGTAAAGACGTTCACCTATCGTCCCGAAGATCGCCGTAGTCCGTTCACCCCTACGAGCCGGGGAGAGGAGGAGGTCGAGCAGTCAACCACCAGTGGCATAGCCCCGGTCCGGAACCGGCGAAAAGAGGAGTTGGAGCACTTTTCGCTGGATTCACTACGCATGGTGGGCACGCTGGAGCGGGCGGAAGTGATGTGGGCCCTGATCAGGGCCAAGGACAAGACTATCTATCGGGTGAAGGCTGGTAACTATATGGGGAAGAATCATGGCCAGATTACCCAGATTACAGAGAGTAAAATCGAGCTGACAGAAATCGTACCGGATGGTCGGGGCGGGTACCGCGAACGCCAGGCCACACTGGCGCTGAAAGAATGAGATCAGGGGTGTATAGATGAGTAACAAATCAGTTGAATCCAGTCAAAACTGTCGATACGGGCATGACGTGATGCGGCCCTGGGGGATGTGGGCGCTGCCCCGGGGGTTGCTGTTACTCTGGATGGTCACGTTTCTGGCACCGGCCTGGTCAGCCGGCAATGTGCTGCGGGATATCAGTTTTGCGGCCCTGCCCGGCAATCGGGTTCAGATCATCTTGAAGGCGGACCAGTCGATGGCCGAACCAAAGACCTTCACCACTGAAAATCCAGCCCGTATCGTGATGGACTTTTTCGATATGTCGAATGGCTTGATACGCAAGACCATCCCGGTTGGTGTGGGTATGGCCCGTAGCGTGGCAGTGGTCGAGGCGGGGGGGCGTACCCGGGTGGTAGTCAAACTGGTCGACCAGGTAGCCAGTGATATCAAGGTAAAAGGCAACCAGGTCATCGTTACAGTTGCGGGTCAGATCGGGAAGATCAAGCAGGCCTCCAAGAACGTAGCGGTGAAGGCGATGGCGGTTGCTGCTCGCAGGCCAACGGTCGGACAGACTTATGAATACAGTATCAGGGGTATCGACTTTCGTCGGGGGGATGCCGGTGAGGGACGGGTAGTGTTGAAGCTGAGTGATCCGGCTGCGATGGTGGATATGCATGAAGAGGGAGGGCGTGTGGTGCTGGATATCCTCAAAACTTCCCTGCCGGACCGCTTTGCAAGAAGGTTTGATGTCGGTGATTTTGCTACACCAGTGAAGATGTTCGAGGTCTCCACCCGCGGCAACAACGTGCATATTTCCATCGCCACCAGAGGAGAGTTTGAGCACCTGGCCTATCAGACCAACAATTTCTACACGGTGGAATTCCAGCCCCTGACCCGGGAGCAGAAGGAGGCACGACTGCGCAAAAGCAAGACCTTTACCGGTGAGCGCCTCTCCCTCAATTTTCAGGATATCCAGGTACGCGCCATTCTGCAGTTGCTGGCTGATTTCACCGGGCTGAACCTGGTCACCAGCGATACTGTCAGGGGAAGAATCACCCTGCGGCTGCAGAACGTCCCCTGGGATCAGGCTCTGGACATCATCCTCAAGACCCGCGGCCTCGCGATGCGTAAGAATGGAAACGTCATCATGATCGCCCCTACTGAGGAGATCGCTGCACGGGAACGCCTGGAACTGGAGTCTCAGAAGCAGATAGAAGAGCTGGCTCCGCTGCATTCAGAGTATATTCAGATCAACTATGCCAAAGCGAGTGATCTCCAG
>JAUUYI010000090.1 GCA_030590525.1 Sedimenticola sp.
CCCGCACTATAGTCCAGCAACTCGTTGGCCCATCAGAAGAAATACCAGTTGTCGTATTAGATCCAGGATTGGAACAGATATTGCAACAGACACTACAACCCACGGATGGAGGGGGTGCGGGCTTTGAGCCCGGGCTGGCAGAGCAGCTGCAACAGACGTTGTCAGAGACCGCCAGCCAGCAGGATATTGCCGGCCAGCAGAGCATCCTGCTGGTGGCAGCGCCCATCAGGGCATGGTTGGCAAGGTTCGTTAAGCACAGCGTGGCGGGGATGCGTGTCCTCTCCTACAACGAGATACCGGACAACCGTCAGATCAAGGTGGTTGCAACAGTGGGTAAACCAGATCCTCCGAACTGAGTTGGTCAGCCGGATCCGGGATAGATTGAAACCAGAGTAAAAGTTCATTGGTCGCAGGCCAAACCACAGGAAACTGGTGTATGAAGATAAAACGATTTTTTGCGGCAGAGATCAGACAGGCACTGCGCCAGGTACGGGAGACACTGGGCCCGGATGCGGTCATCCTCTCCAACAAATCGGTGGATGGTGGTGTCGAACTGGTGGCTGCCATAGATTACGACCCAGCGGCTTTCGAACAGCAGAACGCTGCTGTCGGAGAACGGACTGAACCGAAACAGCGGAAACAGCCGGCGCAGCCGACACAGCCACACCCCGCCTTTTCCGCTGCTGCAAAAAAATCCACCTCCCCAGCTACGACATCCGCCCGGGTCGAATGGAGCCAGGAGCCGGCGCTGGTGGAGATGCGCCAGGAGATGAAGGCGTTGCGACGGATGATGGAGAACCAGTTGTCGGAATTGACCTGGCGGGAGATGGGTAGTCGTCGCCCCCAGAGCCAGGAGTTGTTGCGACGATTGATGGGACTGAATCTGAGCCCGGACATCTGTCGTCAGCTGGTGGACCGGGTGGAGGATGCGGAAAGCCTGGATCAGGCATGGCGCAGGGCGCTCTCTTTTCTGGCGGGCGATCTGCCTGTGGCGGGTGAAGGCGTGCTGGAAGAGGGTGGGGTGGTGGCCCTGATCGGTCCCACCGGGGTCGGCAAGACCACAACGGTGGCCAAGCTTGCAGCTCGTTTCGTATTGCGTTACGGCCATCGCCACCTGGCGTTGGTCTCCACCGACAGCTACCGCATTGGCGCCCAGGAGCAGTTAAATACCTACGCCCGTATCCTGGATGTCCCGGTGCGCTCCGCCTCTACACCGGAGGAGTTGAGCATCACCCTCAATGCGCTGGCAGACAAACGCCTGGTATTGGTTGACACCGCCGGGATGAGTCAGCGGGATGTCCGGCTCAGCGAGCAGCTCTCCCTGCTGCATACGGGCAGGCGCAGGGCGCGCAGTCTGCTGACCCTCTCCGCGTCCACCCAGCAATCCGCTCTGGAACAGACGATCAAGGCCTTCGGTTGCGCCAATCCCGAGGGTTGCATTCTGACTAAGGTGGACGAGGCCGCTTCACTCGGCGGGGCGCTTTCAGCAATCGTACACAGCAGGCTGCCGCTGGCATTTTTTACCGATGGACAGAAGGTACCTGAAGATATCCATCTGGCGCGGGCCAATACCCTGGTCAGTCGTGCCACTGATCTGGGGGAACAGGTGCAGGCGGAATATAACGAAGAGTATCTGGCACTGGCTCTGGGAGGTTCGCAAGCAGATGCTCATGGTTGAATCAGCGATGGATCAGGCCGCAGGCCTGCGGCGTATGGTCAAGCCAACCCCGGTAAGGGTGATCGCAGTCACCGGTGGTAAAGGAGGGGTTGGCAAGACCAATGTGTCGATCAACCTGGCTGTGGCCATGGCCGATCTGGGCCGGCGGGTGATGGTACTGGATGCAGACCTGGGTCTGGCCAATATCGATGTAGTGCTCGGTCTGCATCCGGAGAACGACCTGTCCCACGTGCTGAGTGGCGAGTGCACCCTGGATGAGGTGTTGATCGAGGGACCCTCGGGTATCCGAGTGGTACCGGCGGCTTCCGGTGTTCAGCAGATGGCGGAATTGAGCGAGGCGGAACATGCCGGATTGATCCGCGCCTTCAGTGATGTGAGTGCTGACCTCGATGTCCTGATCATCGATACGGCGGCAGGGATATCGGATGTGGTGGTCAGTTTCAGCCGTGCGGCCCAGGAGGTGGTGGTCGTGGTCTGTGACGAACCGGCATCCATCACAGACGCCTACGCCCTGATTAAACTGCTGAACCGTGAATACGGAATAGATCGTTTTCGCATCCTCTCCAATATGGCGCGTAGCGCCAGGGAGGGACAGGATCTGTACAACAAGATGTGCCGGGTAACAGACCGTTACCTGGATGTCATGCTCAGCTATATGGGCAGCATACCTTATGACGACAATCTGCGGAAAGCGGTACGGGCCCAGAAACCCGTTGTCCAGGCATTTCCGCGCAGCCGTGCAGCACAGACATTCAAGAATCTGGCGAAGAAGGCCGATAACTGGCCCATACCCAATGGGGTTGGTGGACACCTTCAGTTTTTCGTAGAGCGGCTCATTCAATTTACGACTCATGGCAGGGGGAGTGGAAGGTGAACCGACTGGCAACCTATACGGCAGTACAGCAAAAAGATTCGAATGAACTGGTGATGCAACATGCGTCACTGGTAAAACGGATAGCCTATCACCTGATGAACAGGCTTCCACCCAACGTGCAGGTGGAGGATCTGATTCAGGCAGGAATGATCGGATTGCTGGAGGCGAGTCGTAACTACGACCCGAGCCAAGGCGCCAGTTTTGAGACTTATGCAGGGATTCGTATCCGGGGTTCGATGCTGGACGAGATAAGGCGCAGTGACTGGACTCCACGCTCGGTTCACCGCAAGGCGCGAATGGTGTCCGAGGCCATGCGGGGGATCGAGAATACCCAGGGGCGCGATGCCCGGGATGTAGAGGTTGCCGCCGTTCTCGATCTGTCATTGAAGGATTATCACCGGATACTGCAGGATACCTCCGGTTGCCGCATCTTCAGTCTGGAGGATCTGCAGGCAGTAGGAGAACTGCCTCAGAATCGAACCGATGGTGCGATTACCGGGCCATTCGAAGGAATGCAGCGGGATGCATTCAAGCGGGCACTGGCGGATGCGATTTCCGGCCTGCCGGAACGGGAACGGTTGGTGATTGCCCTCTACTATGACGAAGAGTTGAATCTGCGAGAGATCGGGAAGGTACTCGGTGTCAGTGAATCAAGGGTATGCCAGATTCACAGTCAGGCCACTCTGCGTTTGAGGTCGCGGTTGACGGAGTGGCTCGCTAATGATGAAGATTTGTAAACATTAATGGACAACGGCACCGAAAATGGAGGTTGCCTTGGATAAAAGCATGAAGATTCTGGTGGTGGATGACTTCTCTACCATGCGGCGAATCATTAAAAATTTTCTCAGAGATCTGGGCTTCAACGATACCCACGAGGCAGATGATGGAAACTCCGCACTGCCGGTATTGCGGTCCGGCAGTTTCGATTTTCTCATCACTGACTGGAATATGCCGGGGATGACCGGGATCGATCTGCTCAAAGCAGTGCGTGCCGATACCGGCCTGGCCAGACTGCCGGTCTTGATGGTGACGGCAGAGTCAAAACGGGAACAGATCATCGAAGCGGCTCAGGCCGGAGTAAACGGCTATGTAGTAAAACCTTTCACCGCCGGGACCCTGGAAGAGAAGATCACCAAGATATTCGAGCGAGTGGAGGCCTGAGCAAAACTGGTATGTGTTCACGACAGGCGGTGGAAAAAGCGGGATTGTCGGATCGAGTCCTGTCGCTGAATGAGATCGGATCGATACTCGGAAGGGTGGTCTGAGATGGACGTTCTGAGCATCATCGGCATCCTGGTTGCGCTGGGGGCAATTCTGGGGGGTAATCTGCTGGATGGAGGGCATCTCAATGCCCTGTTGAATGGACCAGCGCTGGTGATCGTGCTTGGGGGTACGGTTGGTGCGATCCTGTTGCAGACCCCGGTCAGCGTGTTCCTTCATGCCCTGCGTCTGGCGAGCACCGTGTTTGCCCCGCCGAAGCTGCATCTGAAACCGGCGATCAGAAAGCTCATAAAGTGGAGCAATATAGCCCGCAAGGAGGGGCTTCTGGGGCTTGAGCCCATCGCCGAGAAAGAACCTGACCGGTTTATGCGCAAGGGGATGCAGTTGCTGGTGGATGGCAGCGAGCCGGAGGTGATTCGTTCGATCCTGGAGGTGGAACTGGACAGCCGGGAGCAGCATGACATGCAGGCGGCCCGAGTATTCGAATCCATGGGTGGCTATGCCCCGACGATCGGCATCATCGGTGCGGTGATGGGGTTGATCCACGTAATGCAGAACCTGGCCGATCCGAGCCAGTTGGGCAGGGGCATAGCGACTGCTTTCGTCGCGACTATCTACGGTGTTGGCCTGGCCAATCTGTTCCTGCTGCCGTTCGGTAACAAGTTGAAGGCGCTCGCTCGCAGTAAGTCACACTATCAGGAGATGGTGATCGAGGGCATTGTATCGATTGCAGAGGGGGAGAATCCTCGCAATATCGAGTTCAAGCTCCAGGGATATATCAATTGATGGCCCGTCGGAGGCGACAGGAAGAACCTGAAAACCACGAGCGGTGGCTGGTCTCCTATGCAGACTTTATCACTCTGTTGTTTGCACTTTTCGTCGTGATGTATTCCATCTCCTCGATTAACGAGGACAAGTACCGGGTGCTCTCGGCCACCTTGACCGATGTGTTCGCGAGTCCCGCCCGGAGCCCGGATCCGATTCAGGTCGGAGAACAGGTGCGGGTGCTGAAACCAGTCGCAAGTGAATTTGCTGAGCCGGGGCAGGTTTACAACATGGATCGCATGCAGCAAGCAATGGAGCAGACGACAGCGGATGAGCCCGGGGCAACGGGTCTGGATTTTGTTTCCCTCTCCAGGATAGCTGCTGATCTGGAAGGGGAACTGAGCCCATTCGTTGATCAGGATCTGGTAAAGGTCACGCAGACGGAACGGGGTTTGGAGGTGGAGATGAAGAGCCGGATGCTGTTCAACAGTGGCAGTACCCGCCTCTCCCATGATGCCGTGAAGGCACTCAGTGGCGTTGCTGCGATCCTGAAGTCCCTGCCAAACCCGATCAAGGTGGAAGGCCACACCGATGATGTGCCGATACGCACCGTCAGCTTTCCTTCCAACTGGGAACTTTCAGCCGCGCGGGCCGCCAGTGTCGTGCATCTTTTTTCCCGGCGAGGGGTCGCGCCAGCCCGTATGTCAGCGATCGGCTACGGAGAGTTTCGACCCATCACGGAGAACCGGGATGAGGTGAATCGTGCGAAGAACCGCAGAGTCGCCATTATCATCATGGCTGCCAGCCACGAGCGCGAACAGCATGATGCAGACGAACTGAAACTGGCCAAAGAAATGCCGTAAAGATCTGTGCTCGTGGCGTAATCGAGGTGGTCGAACTGCAGGGTTCAGAGATAGACTCCGCTCCCGATGTGGGGAATGATGAGAGTTCACGCTCTATCCAAGGGGTCGCCACCAGGAATGAGGAACTTTTGATCATCATCGATCTGAACAAATTGCTGGCAGAAGATAAGCGGAGTGAGGTGGCGATATTGTGACCTTTTCCTCTGGATAGCGGTTTTGGCTGCAATCACCCAACCGTCGCCGGTGAAGCCAGCGTGGCCCGTACGCAGAGAGGAGCATCCTGCCAGGCGCACTCTACCATCACCTCAAGAACGGCAGCAGCATCGTGATGGGTCACAGCAGGGAGATGATGGCGAACTGGAACAGCCGATGGTAGATGATTATGCCTGAGGGAAACAACATGCAAATTATCTGGACTCTGGGCATCGCTCTATGCGCGTTGATCGCTGTCGGGATGCTGGCCTGGAGGGTGCGTGCGGAGCGCAGGAAGCTGGCGGATGCAATGGTTCGGATCGGTGCCTTGAATGGGACCCTGAGCGCGCTCTGTGCCGGGGCGGTCGGTGTGGATCAGCGTATTTCCAGGTTGGAAAGAGAGGGACGTGATCTGGGTTATCGCCAGGAAGCGATTGAAAACCAGCAGCAGGGTGAGCAGCCCTATGGTGAGGCGATTCAATTGGTACAGCAGGGCGCGCCAGCCAGTCGATTGGTGGAAGAGTTGGGGCTCACCCGAAATGAGGCCGACCTGGTGGTTATGCTGCACGGATTGAAGGTGGCAAGTTAGCAACTCAACGTGTTGCAGAGAGGATGGGGAACGGTGCCATCGGGCCGGAAAAGTAGCTGAATTCCCACTCCGTCCGGGTTATCCTTCGACCAGGATAACAACTCAAAGCCACTGGAGTAGGAGTAGATGAACAAATATTTGCCAATACTGTTGAGTAGTGAGCTGTTGCAGACGGTTTTTGGCGGTGGGGGTCGGTGACCCGGCGATCCGGGTTTATTACAAAGGTACCGCTACTGGGCTTCTCTGCCTACAGTGGAACTGGAAAGACCACACTATTGAAACGCTTGCTTCCGTTGCTGAAGGGGAGGGGGTTACGGGTTGGTATGGTGAAGCACAGCCATCACGAGTTCGAAGTAGACAGGCCGGGAAAGGACAGTTACGAACTGCGCAAAGCGGGCGCCGCAGAGATGCTTGTCGTCTCTCCCAGCCGTTGGGCCTTGATTGCGGACACGGAAGATGGCGGAGATCCAGATCTGCAGTGTGCGCTGGATCGTTTCGATCAGCCCCGGCTCGACCTGATTCTGGTGGAAGGCTTCCGACACGAGGCGTTTCCCAAGATCGAACTGCACCGGCCGTCGCTGGGAAAACCGCTGATCTTTCCTGACGACGCCCGGGTAATCGCAATCGCGACCGATGGCGAGCTCGGGCAGCCAACCGATCTCCCTCTTCTCAATATCAATGATCCGCAAGCTATCGTGCGTTATATCCTGAAATGGAAACAAAAGCAGAATTGATCCAGATTTACCGCTGGCTGCGCCAGTACGGCAACAATGATTCCCACAGCGGAAACGGATCGGTGCGGATCGGGGACGAGTTCTGGATCACCCCCACCGGGGCCTGCGCCGATACGTTGACGGTGGGCGGCCTGATTCGCTGCTCTCTGGCCGGGACTTGTGGCGAGGGTGCATCCCTGGATGGCCCCCTGCATCAGCAGGTCTATCAGCGTAATCCCGATGCCCGTGCGGTGCTCCACAGTCACGGACCCTACAGTGTGGCGATTACCCTGGATGGTAAACCGTTTTGCCCGGTGGATTTCGAGGGACAACTCTATTTCCCCGAAGTCCCGGTGATCACTATCCCCTATGTGGATTATGTGGAAAAGGCCCCAGCCCTGGTATCGGAGCAGCTGGCCACGCAGCGAATCGTGGTGGTACGAGGGCACGGCGTCTACACTTGCGCAGAACGCCTCGATCTGGCTTATAAGTGGAGCTGTTCCCTGGAGCTGTCGGCCAGGACCGCCGCTATTGCACGGCAACTGGCGGCTGTTTGAAAGGTGTTATTGGCGCCATGAAATTCAGAAAAAATGCTGGTGCAGACAAGGTAGCTTCTCAATAAGTGCGGGCAACAATCTAAAATGTAGGGTGTATCAAGCGGAGCGGAGACACCAGGCTACGAAGTAACCTTATAATTTTTTTCTTCGATCCATTACATCATAAATCGCGTTGAGTATCGTGCCTTCTTTGAACTTCAGAGAGACGGGTATTTTCTGACCCTCTTTGATCTCCCCGGTTCCGTAAAACATCAGGTGGTAGCCGGTTTTATTGCTGAACTCGACGCTGCC
>JAUUYI010000088.1 GCA_030590525.1 Sedimenticola sp.
CAGTGATTCGCGTGGAGGAAGTGGCCGAAACGTCGGAAAGCAGATTTATTGCGACAGTAGATACAGTGTTACTGGATATCACTTCTGTGGCGTTCGAAGGAGTGCTGATCCCGGAACAGGGAGAGAGTCAGCCAGTAATGCTGCTGCCGGCCGGGGGCGGGGCCGAGTGGGAAGTGCAGGTAGATCGCTCCCGGCTGGTTGGAAATTGGGAACTGGCAATCCACCTGAATGCAACAACGGTGACCGGAAACCGTATTGCCCTGAATCTGGCTCCGGTCACTATCGAAGGAGCTGCACCATCGCCTCCTTTGGCGCTACCGCCGGTGGAGCCGGCTGCAGAGAAGGCGAATAGTGGATGGGTGATAGATGCGGCTATTTTTACTGCCGGGAATCTGCTGGCCCTGATACTGGCAGGCCTGGGGTTCTGGGTGATGCGAAGGCAGCGTGGCAGGGATCAGGTACAGCTGGTTAGTGATGACGAAGGAGAGGAGGTAGAGGATGCAGCTTAGCAGTCTGGTTTTGATGTCACTGGGAGAGTTGCTGCTGATCACCACAGTCGCATCGGTCCTGATGCTGGTAATGGCGGCGGTGCGAAAGAGGCGGGATCGCTCCGCAGCTGGAGTGCTGATCGCAAATATCAAGGAGAACGAAGGGACAAGGGATACACAGACCCGGGTCCTGTTGGAGAATAATTTCGGCCTGGAAGGGGAGCTTCTGGAGACGCTGGCAGGGGAGATCGGTCGGGGGGAGCAACGCTTCTATCAGTTCCTGATCAACCTCTATTTGCAGCGGGATGCCAGGGCATTGAAAAATCTGCAGGTTGCATTCGATGTAGCGACAGAGCCCTATCGAAATCTGCGGATCGCGCAAGGGCAGGAGGACGAGCAGATCGTTCTGTCAGTGGCGGAACCGGTAGTGGAGGGTGATTCTGAGGAGATAGCCCGGTTGCAGGAGGAGAATGAAAGATTGTCGGAGGAACTCCGTATCACTATGGATACCATGGGGCGGATGCTCTCCGAGTCCTCCTCGGTGGATAATGCTGGCAGCGGTGAAGAGCTGGGTAAGGAGACGCTGCTGGGGGTGCCCCGTGTCGATGCTGTGGATGCCCAGGTTGAAGAGATGCTGGAATTGTCTGGCCTGGCTGAGCGGTCTGCCGGAGTGGGAGAGGAGGAGATAGTTATTGAGGGGGAGTCCGGCGAGCCCCAGGGCGTAATGCCGGATAGGGTGGGTGGAGACCTCCTTGCCGGTTCGGGGGTGTCCGGTCTGCAGTCAAAAATGGATGGTATGGACGTGGATATTGCGGGGGCCACGGGTGAGGGGGGAGAGCCACCAACGGCCGCGGATGACGATCAGTTGGCGCTGAGCGAAACCTTGGAAATAGTGCCGGAACAGGGGCCAGTGGACGAGCTGGATGAGACGGAGCTGATCGATCTGGACACAGTGCTGGAGAAGAACCATGCCTGAGCTCTGATCTTCACGAGGCTGTTGCACAGCAAACATGATGCAGGATACAGCGAGCTTGTGAACCGCATCGGTTGATTGGTGAATATGCCCTGACCTGGCTGTTATTGCCGGCGCTTCTTCAGCTCTGCCGCCTCCTCCTCAAGTTCATGCAGCCTGGCCGTCATCTGTGCACTCTGATAGTCACTGATGGCCTGACTTCTCAGTGCGATATTCAGCTGCTGGATAGCGGGTTCCAGGGCGCCGGAGAGATAATAATACTCCGCGAGATACTGACGGCCGAGATTGACGTTACCGGTATCGGAAGCCGCCTGGGCCAGAAGCTTGAACAACAGTTCGTCCTGGGCGCTGCCACGCAGCAGCTCTTCCAGCAGCTTCAACGCCTCATCAGGATGCCCCTGATCCAGCAGTGCCTGGGCGTAGAATATGGAAAGCGGATAATTCCCCGGGTAGAGCTTGAGGGCGTTGCGGGTCACCTTGAGGGACTCTTCTGCATTGCCGGAGTGCTTCAACAGCAACGCCTGAGCGACGATATAGGCGATCTGGTCCGGGCGTTTCTGCAACAGTATCTTGAGTTGCTTGTCTGCCTCTGCGTAGTTCTTATTGGCGATCAACGCCAGCACATACCCATAACGTTGCGCCTCTTCATTACGGTAGCGGTGGCCGGTCAGGGTATCACGGAAGTGTTTTACTGCCTGCCTGGAGGTGCCGAAGTTGAGCGCCTGGAGGGTGGTTCGGAACAGATGGTAACGCAGGCTGTCCGGTCTCTGTTTGTAGGGATACTGGGCTGCCCTGGCGCGTGCGCTGGCGGTACGGTTGGGGGTGACAGGGTGGGTGCGCAGGAATTCTGGTACCTGGCCACTGTCATAGAGTCGTGATGCCTTGCCCAGCCGCTCGAAGAAGTCGGCCATCGCCTGGGGGTCAAAGCCGGCGTCCGCCAGGGTTCTGATGCCGATGGCATCGGCCTCCTCTTCATGGGCACGTGTGAAGTTTATCTGGCGCTGGGCAACGCCGGCCTGCAGCCCGGTAGCAGCGGCCAGCCCTGCCTCCGGGTTGCTGGTGGCAGCGCCGAGCACCACAGCGGCGATGGCCAGGGCAGTGGCCGGAAGGCTCATCTGGCGCACTGCATCGAAGGTTCTGACCAGATGGTTCTGGGTGATATGGGCGATTTCGTGGGCCACGACGGAAGCCAGTTCACTCTCCGATTCGGTGATGATCACCAGACCGGTGTTCACTCCGATAAACCCGCCGGGGCCGGCAAAGGCGTTGACCTCATGAGAGTCGACCAGGAAGAAGTGGAAGGAACGGCCGGGGGCACCACACTGCTCTACCAGCCGATCCCCGAGAGACTGGATATAGGCGGTCATCAGTGGAGTGGCAATCACCTTCATAGAGCGCTTGACGCTACGCATGAAGGCCTGTCCCAGCCGTTTATCTTCCGTTGGTGACAGCAGGATGCCGGAAGGGTCTCCCATCTCAGGGAGGTTGTATTCCTGGGCGTAGCTCGCTGGAACCAGGGTCGAAAACAGAAAAATAAGGGCTGCAACCCCACTGATTGTCCGGGCAGCCTGTTTTCTTTGATAATACTTTGAATTCATGATTGGAATGACCGCTCGATATCTAAATAAGTTCCAATAATACCTTTTAGAGTATCTGCTTTTGGGGTTTGTTTCCACAGGCCTTTCTGCCCGCTCAGTTCAGCTGGATGCGCTGTCCCCAGGGGACAGGTTGCTTACCTTTTACCAGCCATATGACCGGGTAGCTGGGGACGGTATCAGGGAATTCACCCTCCGCATCGGTAAAGTAGACTAGACTTTCCGGGTACATGCCCTGGCGCTCGATCCACTCGAATACCGGCTGGAAACTGGTGCCACCCCCACCCCTGAACTCCCCGGGCAGTTTGAACTCATCCCAGGGTTCAAACAGCCAGGGGCCGGCATCCGCAAGGGCGGCATCACAGGCGAGCAAGGTGATGCGAGCCCGCATCTGCCCTTTGATGGCATCGATCTCTCCCAGGAACTGTTCGAACTCTTCGTCGCCAATGGAGGCACTGGTATCGAGGGCGACCACCAGGTCGATCTGGTGACTCCGCAGGCTGGGGAGGATGAACTCACCCTCCCGGCGGGAAGGACGCATGTAGCTGTAGTCGTCCCGGGCGCTGGAGGTGAGATAGCGCGCCAGTAACATCCGCCAGGGCAGCTGAGGCTGCAGCAGATGATCCACCATCCGCGCCAGCGACCCCCCGAGTTTTCCCGCCTGCATCGCCTGTTGGGCGGCCCCCGCCAGGCGCTGTTGCCACTGGATGCTGAGGGTCTCCTGCTCGTCCGGTGACAGTGGTGGTGGTGCCGAGGTGCCGCCGGACTCCGGGTCCGGTTCGCCACTGTTCTCGTCCCCCTGTTCCTGACCGTCGCTCTCATTGCGTGGCTGCTCCTCCGAGTCCAGGTTTCGTTCGTTTCTGCCAGAACCTCCCTGCTGCGGGTTTTCCCGATCGTAGACGTGATTGTCCAGGGTCTCCTGATCGTCGAACTCGTTCAGTAGCGGGTATATCTCTTCAGCGGTCATGCCCCGAAACTGTTCCAGCAGCAAACTGCCCGGGGGGGCTCTCAGACCATCATCCACCAGTAGCGGGTTGATGGCGAAATCGCAGGCCAGATCCCAGCGGCGGGTGAGCCGATGCTGGCGGCGGGCGAAGTGGGAGAGGGCGCAGTGCAGGGCCTCGTGGGCCAGTATAAATTGGGTCTCGTTGAGGGAGAGGGCATCGATGAAGGCGGGGTTATAATAGAACTTGCGTGCGTCAGTGGCTGTGGTCGGGCACCAGGACCGTTCCGTCGCTACCATCGGCAGTCGCAGCACCAGTGCGCCCAGGAACGGCTTGTCCAGGATCAGCCGGGTGCGTGCGGCAGCCAGTTTGGTTTCGACGTTGGAGGTACTCATTCGAACAGCATGACTTCCGACACCGCCTGGGCCCAGTCTGAGAACTGGGATACCTCGAATACGGCGTTGCCGATGGCTCGATGCATGTCAGAGACCAGCATTACACCCATCTCCCGCTGGGGAAAGCGTCCGGCGTAGTCCAGGATATTGCCGATGATACGGGCTTGCTCCGACCCCCCCATAGCCCGGACAGCACGCCCTACCAGGGCGGCCGCCACCGCATACTGGAGATCCACCTCTGCCGGTACCGTCCACTCCACACCGTTCACAATCGCGTCGAGATCCGGCATCTGCTCCAGGCTGTTGACGAAGGCGTGCAGTTCCACCCCGGCAGCGGGACCGACGCAGGCCTGGAGGGTTCCCTGCAGCAGTTGCGGGTGGTCGGTGAACTTTTGCAGCCCACGATGGGCAAACTCCCAGGAACGGGGAGAGGGGAAGGCTACCGGGTTATGCACCGGGTCGAAGTCGAACAGCAGTTCCGGTCGAAATCTCAGGAAGGCGATTACCCGCTCATCTATCTGATTGCGGTAGGCCCAGAGCACCCAATCGTCCAGATTGGTGTCCACCTCGAAATGGGAAAAGCGGTTGGCCAGCGGGGCTGGCATGGTGTAGGTGACCCCTCGGTCACCCTGGCGGTTACCGGCTGCGAAGATGGCCCAACCCGCAGGCACCTGGTATTCCCCCAGTCGCCGGTCCAGGATCAACTGGTAGGCAGCCGCTGAAACCGCCGGTGGTGCCGAGGTGATCTCGTCCAGAAACAGTATCCCGTCCGGGCCGTGCCGCTCCTGATCGGGGAGCAGGGCAGGGATCGCCCACTCCACCTGGTTACCGATGCGGAACGGGATGCCTCGCAGGTCACTGGGTTCCATCTGAGAGAGGCGGATGTCAATAATGGGTACAGCGTGCCTTTCGGCAACTTGTGCCACCATCTGGGATTTACCCACGCCGGGGGGTCCCCACAGCATGACCGGGGTGTGGAACCCCTTGCGGGTGCTGCTGAACTCACTATCGAGAACGGTCAATAACTGGGCAGGACGCATTACTACTCCGGAAAAGTCAGATAAACAGGTTACGTACGATTCGTTTCAGCTGCTTGTACAGGTCCGGGGCATCCATGTCCATTACCTGATCGATGACCCAGCGATTCTCCTGGCTGGCACCCATTATCTGTTGTATCTCGTACCCCAGGTGTCGAAAAAAGGGGTAACTGGGTCCGTCCGTCCCAAACTTGAACTCGGCATATTCTGCCGAGCGCTGGTTCAGGCACTCGATGAATCCGGAGCGATAGTCATCGGGTCCAAGCAGGTCTCTGCTGTTTTCCGTGAGATGGTCGGCCAGACGCATCGCGAGGGCGGTGATCAGCGCCTGGCGTTGCTCTGGTTCCAACGCCTCATGCACCATGCGATCCACGATCTGTATTTCGAAGATGAGGTACTCAGCGATTACTGCCAGCCGCTGCTGATCGCTATCGTAGATGAACCTTTCACCATGCAGGTGGACCGCCTTGTCCACGGCAATGCGCCAGCCGTTGAAGGCGATGGCCCCGGCGACCTCTTCCATGGAACGTTCCGCGTCCTCATCGTGCCAGTGGCTCTTGATACGTACTGCCAATTCGTTCTCCTTGAACAGTGCTGAATAACATAGAATTTTACTAAGTAATAGCCGGGTTATAAACCCTTTGTTCTATGCGTGATTCTGGGTCGCTTTCTGCCATCACCGGGTTTACCTGCGTCCATGCACAAAACATTGGCCGCGGATTGACGCGGATTGCACACGGATGTTGTTATGGGGCTGCTTTGCGAAGGCTATGGGGTCGGGCAGCCGATATTAGTGACGACCATGGAAAGAGCGGAATAGTCACTCCGTGTTTTGCCCGCATTAATCTGTGGCTGAATCTATATTATGGGTTCTCACGCTCCGTGTGGGAATGCGGAAGATGTGCGGACAATCGGTTTTTCAGTTTTTCGAGGAACAGGCATGAACCAGCAGCAGATCGATGAAATACGGGCCAATGTGCAGCACAACTGCCATATTGCAGATGCTCGCCATGGCGCGGACTACGGTCTCTGTACCTATCTGCTGAAGATGCGCGAATATTTTCGCTGGGAGCAGGGACTCGGTTTCTCCTCCAGTCTGGGTAAAGAAGAGCTGGGTGACTGGTTGACTGCGCGGGAGGCGCTCTGGGCGGGGCTGGAAGAGGCGGATTTCGTCCCGGTCAGGATTGCCGGGGTAGAATACGGCCCGTTCGATGCAGACGCCATCAACGACCTTCTGCATGAACAGGGACTGGTCTACAGTGGTGGCCTGGGTGCAGCGGGCAGACCCCACTTTTTTATCGGTGAACTGGTGCTCAGGGAGCAGCGCGACGGTTATTCGCTGATGGTCTCCGGGCGGGAGCTGGCCCGGGATCTGGCGGCCCCACCGGCCATGTCCCGGGAAGGTATGATCTTCGTTCGGCGGGAGTCATTGCGCCGTATGCTGTGGGAGAAGCTGGAGAGTTGGCGCTGGAGTCGTCCGGATAATGCCCTGGGGCGGGCTTTCGCCTGCTATGGGTTCGAGAAGGAACTGGATGCCGCCCTGGATGAGATGACCGACAGCGAACTGGAGCTGGTTCTGCTGCATGAGCAGGGAGAGTGCCTGGCCGGTGACCTGCTGGGTGATCAGTGGAACCGCATGCTGCTGGATATGCCTCACTCTCCGGCCGAGTTGGCTGCACGTGCGGTGCGGGACCATCTGGCGGATTGCAGCGTGACTCTGACCAGACTCGCAGAGATGAACCGCCCCGCATCCATACATTTCTTCATGGGCAATCTGAGCGCCATGCGTAAGCTACTCTTCCCCTCGCTGCAGCAGGCCTACCAGGCATGGCGGGAAAGTGGGGAAGCAGAGCCGATCAGGGTGCTGGCGGAGCGGGGAGTTGAGCACTGGGCGAGGCTGGCCCATGAGATGCTGGGGTTGCACCGGGAGCAGGGGAGGGATGCCGCCCGCTCCATTCATGCATTGTCTGAACGGAGCCGGCTCTGATTTCTTTCCGTGCAAAGGCGCAAACAAAAAAACAATAAAAACGTTCTCGCGCAAAGACGCAAAGGCGCAAAGAAAACCTAAAAACATAAAAAATTGCTGTCAGCTTCTGTACCTGGCATCAACACCAGTGCCATAGAACGGTATTGCCGCCACTCGCTGATTGTTGTTGGGATACGGCCAACAGCCAGTATGAGACTCATACGATTCAACCTCGATCAAGTGCGAATCAAGGGCATCCTGGCAGGGTAGATGCGGCGTTATCACTAACCTCAGACCTCAACACCATGATGTGATCATGGATATATAACTTATTGCTTTTAGGCAAAAATATTGATACCCAGGCGATAATTGGACCCTCACGGCAAGTTCTGCCCATCGACCGCGCAAAAAATGACA
>JAUUYI010000329.1 GCA_030590525.1 Sedimenticola sp.
ATGAATTCGGTGATCCCCTTTACCAGGGCGTGTTCAAGCCGCTTGCCCACGGGCCAGCTGCGCCATGCCAGATCCTCCTTCTTCTCCACCCCTTTGCCATCACCGCGGTATCGCTCGGCGATCTCCAGCAGCCGTTCGGTCGCATCCGCACGGCGGTTCAGTACCACATCTTCCACCCGTTCCCGCAGTTCTCCGGGCAGTTCATCATAGATCGCCAGCTGACCTGCATTGACGATACCCATATCCAGTCCGGCCCCGATGGCGTGGTACAGGAATACCGCGTGGATTGCCTCCCGCACCGGGTTGTTACCCCGGAATGAGAAAGAGACGTTGGAGATACCGCCGGAGATCAGGGCATGGGGCAGGGTCTGTTTGATCTGACGGGTCGCCTCGATGAAGTCGACGCCGTAGCTGTTGTGCTCCTCGATGCCGGTGGCAATCGCAAATACGTTGGGGTCGAAAATTATGTCTTCCGGGGGGAAGCCTACCTGCTCCGTCAGAATTCGGTAGGCGCGGGAGCAGATCGCTCTCTTGCGCTCCAGGGTGTCGGCCTGCCCTGTCTCGTCGAATGCCATCACCACAGCGGCTGCGCCATAGCGACGCACCAACCGTGCCTGGTGGATGAAGTTCTCTTCACCCTCCTTCAGGGAGATGGAGTTAACGATCCCCTTGCCCTGCACGCACTTCAGCCCCGCCTCCACTACCGTCCATTTGGAGGAGTCCACCATTATCGGCACTTTGGATATCTCGGGCTCGGTG
Source organism: Sedimenticola sp. (assembly GCA_030590525.1). Lineage (GTDB taxonomy): Bacteria > Pseudomonadota > Gammaproteobacteria > Chromatiales > Chromatiaceae > JAUXBK01. The sequence continues at coordinate 760 of JAUUYI010000329.1, forward strand.
GCGATCAGATTGAGGAAGCGCACCATGGCCGCCTGGGAGTCGAGCATCGCCTCGTCCATGTTGATATCGATGACCTGGGCGCCGTTCTCCACCTGCTCGCGGCAGACAGCCAGTGCCTGCTCGTACTGTTCATCCATGATCAGCCGTTTGAAACGGGCCGAGCCGGTGACGTTGGCCCGTTCCCCCACATTGACAAACAGGGAGTCAGGGGAAATGTTGAGGGGTTCCAGGCCGGAGAGTCGACACGCCACCGGGATTTCCGGCAACGCTCTGGGCGGGTGTCGCCCCGCTGCCTCGGCGATCGCCTGGATGTGTTCCGGGGTGGTGCCGCAGCAGCCACCAACGATGTTGATGAAGCCGCTGTCAGCCCACTCGTCTATCTGGCGGGCCATCTCCCCCGGCCCCAGGTCGTATTGTCCAAACTCATTGGGCAGGCCGGCGTTCGGGTGAACTGATACGTGGGTCTCACAGAGGTGTGAAAGCTCTGCTACATACTGGCGCAGCTGATCCGGTCCCATAGCGCAGTTGAGGCCGATAGAGAGAGGGCGGGCATGGCGCAGGGCGTTGTAGAAGGCCTCCGTGGTCTGGCCTGAAAGGGTGCGTCCGGAGGCATCGGTGATGGTGCCTGAGATCATGACCGGGAGCCTGAATCCCTGGGTCTCGAAGCGCTGTTCGATGGCGAATACCGCCGCCTTGGCGTTGAGTGTGTCGAAGATGGTTTCGATCAGGAGGATGTCGACACCGCCCTCGATCAGACCCTGCAGCGCCTCGTCGTAGGCCTGTACCAGGTCGTCGAAGGTGACGTTGCGTATTCCCGGATCGTTGACGTCCGGTGACAGGGAGCAGGTGCGGTTGGTGGGCCCCAGGACCCCGCTCACGAAGCGTGGCCGGTCCGGGGTGGAAAAGGCATCCGCCGCCTCCCGGGCCAGCCGGGCAGCAGCAAGGTTGAGCTCCCGGCTCAGCTGCTCCATGGAGTAGTCGGCCATGGAGATGCGATTGGCGTTGAAGGTGTTGGTCTCGATGATATCCGCACCCACCTCCAGGTAAGCCCGGTGAATCCCCCGGATAACCTGGGGCTGGGTGAGGGAGAGCAGGTCATTGTTCCCTTTCAGGTCGCTGGGCCAGTCTGCAAACCGTTCACCCCGGAAGTCCGCCTCTTGCAGATTGTGGCGCTGGATCATGGTTCCCATGGCGCCGTCCAGGATCAGGATGCGCTCCCTGAGCAGGGTCTGGAGTTCGGGTGTGCGGTCGCGGAGATTCTGGTTCATCGAGGGTGTTTCACGGTGAGGATTGGGAGAATGGAATATTATACCTGTATGTAAGCACCTGGTTAATCCCGTTTCCACTAACGGGGTGGGCTTGTTAACCTAACCCGGCAGCGCCGGAACCAACAGAGAAGGGTGGGCCCAAACAACGTGCCCACCCTACAGAGATTTCTTTGTATTTCTGTTAAAGATTTCAGTGGTTAAGGTACTAACGGGATGCACGCTCGAAGAGTAACGATGCCTTTGCTACGCTGGATGGTGCTGTCGGCATGGTTATGTTTCCCCCTGGCACTCTTCCCGGCCACACCGGAACCGGAAGTGGTCCGCGTGGGTGTCTACCTGAATCCACCCCTCTCTTTCCCCGGCCTGAATGGAAAGGCGGAGGGGTTCATATATCGCAGTACAGCAGGACTGGACGCTGCACTACGTCCCCTGCAGCTGGGATGAGTGTAATGAACTGCTCTCCCTGGGTGAGAGATGGGCCTCGGCCCGGGGCAGTTGTAGTATTCAGGCAACTGTCCGGGAATGAATGAGGAAGGGTATGCAGAACCTCGAAGACCTTAGAGCAGAGTTGTCACGACTGGATGTCGAGTTGCTGGAGAGGGTAGCCCGACGGCAACAGCTGGTGGCCGAGATCGGCCGTGCCAAGTCCAAGATCGGTCGGGGCACCCGGGACTATGCCCGCGAACGAGTGGTGCTTGAGCTGGCGCGGCGTACCGCCCGCCGGGTCGGGGTGGATGAAGAGATAGGCGAGGAGATGTTCCGGCTGCTGATCCGAGCCTCACTGGCTGCCCAGGAACAGGACAAGGTCGC
>JAUUYI010000034.1 GCA_030590525.1 Sedimenticola sp.
ACAGCAGCAGAAGCATCACACCCGTTATGACCCACAGACTGGACCAGAAGGAGGGGCTGTTCACCAGATTGTCATGACGGCGGTAATAGTGGATCGTGGAGATGAGCAGTAGCGATTGCAGAAACAGGCACAGGAGCATGGTCGGCAGACCGATCAGCAGATTCTCTAACATGGGGTCGACTCCGTAGCGGTCAGTGACTGTGAGGGCTTGCTGATCCGGCGTGTGCGCAGATATTCCAGTGTATACACGGCCAGCCAGGCATACAGGGTGACGGCGACGAACAGGCCCATGCGAACGAAAAAGGCGGCGTAGACATCCTTGCCATTGGCGCTGTCCTCCACGGCCGGGCCCAGCAGGATCAACAGGGTCATTACCACGTTTATCCAGAAAGAGGCGGGGAAGCGGGTAGCGATAAGGCGGTATATCTTGCTGGCAAAATAGATGCCCAGCAGCAGCATCCACAGGGAGAACATCCACAGATTCGGAAACAGGCCCAGCAGCGCCCAGAAGAGGGTGGCGAAACAGCCGCCCAGGAAGGTGGAACCGAGCAACTCACGCCCGGCACTGCGGGCGGTCACCAGTGAACTCTGCTGACCCAGGGAGACCGCCTTCATGATGATGGCCATGTACATGGCGGGGTTGGTCAGTGCCAGCAGGTAGACCGGCAATACGATCAGCATGCCGCGCAGGGCGATCCAGTTGGACTGCTCCTCGGGAACGGGCCTGGGGGCTGCCGCTCCGACGGGTGCCGGCTCCTCGGGGAACCATGGGTAGACCACCCACTGGCAGAGGATGGCGAGGATGATCCCCAGTACCAGTGACTGGACGACCGTGGTGGCGAGGGCGAAGCTGGCCGTCCCGGCGACGGAGATCAGGGTGAATCCGATGGTGAGAAAGGCGCCGACCAGGGCCTGGCCCTTATTGACGGTCAGATGGAAGCTGAAGTAGAGGCCGATGGCCACTACGAGTATGGCCGATACCGGGTAGTTGGTGAGCAGTGGAACCAGCAGCAGTCCGACGCCCAGCGTCAGCAGCACCACCAGCACCAGCTTGAGCAGGGCTTTCCAGCCCATGGGTGGCCCCGGGGTAGCGCTGAGCAGGAGTGCAAACAGCGGGGCGATGAAGGGCAGTGGCAGTTGCAGGGCATAGGCACAGGCCAGAGTGAGGGCGATGGTGCCGCTCAAGCGGAAGACGCGCCTTGCTTGGATATGCAACTCACTCGCCTCTAATAGGCATAGGAGAGCCAGCTCATCAGGCGGATATAGGCCGCACCCAGCGGTCGCAGCAGCCGGGGTCCCGCATCGCTGTAGGCGATGACTTCCGCCTGGCCGCCAACACGCAGATGAGTACGTAACTGCTCGTGCCGCGAGGGTTCCAGGGAAATGACGACGGGGAAACGCTGGGATGGGCGCAACCAGTCACGGCTGTTATCGATCGTGGGCAGTGTACCGGGTGGCTGAGTCTGGCCTGCACTCACCCCCAGCCCGATACTTTTTACCTTGCCGGGGAATACCTGGCCCGGCAGGGCGTCCAGCACGAATTCCACCGGACTCCCGACCTGGAGGTGACCCAGGTTGTTCTCGGTGAACTCGGCAGCGATCCAGACATCCTGAATGGCGATCAGGGTCATCATCGGGCTGCCGATGGCCGCATACTGCCCTACGTCGGCACGCAGGTCGGTGATGACGCCGCGGGACGAGGCTCGAATGACCGTGTTGTTGAGATCCAGTTGCGCCTTGTCGACTGCGCTCAGGGCGCTCTTCAGCTTGGCGTTGTTGTCGACATTGCCCCCTTTCTGCTCGAGGGAACGCTGGATCTCCGCAGCCGCTGCCGCCACCTGTGCCGTTGCCTGTTCCAATGTGGCGCGGGCGATCTCCAGCCGCCGCACCGAGATGGTTCCCGGGTCCTGCTTGTGCAGCCGCTCCAGGCGGTTGGCATCCTGTCTCGCTTTCAGCTCATTGGCCTGTGCGGCACGCAGGTTGGCCCTGGCCGACTCCACCACGGCGGTGTCCGCACCCAGCTGGTTGCGAGCACTCTGCAGGTCGGACTGTGCCCGACTCAGGGCGATCTCATATTGGGAGTGATCGACCTCGAACAGCGGTTCTCCCGCTGCCACTGCCTGGTTGTTCCTGACCCAGACCCGGGTGATCACGCCAGCGACCTTGGGGGCGGTGCCCACCACATAGCCCTGCACCCGTGCCTGGCTGGTATAGGGGGTGAAACGGTCGGAGATCAGGTACCAGGCGAGACTGAGCAGGATAATCACGAGAATGCTCAGTGTTCCTCCCCGGACAGAGGCGCTGGCGCTCTTTTCCGGGGCCTTCCCACGCTCTGCAGTTGGCTTCTCTTCTGGATCACTCATGCTGTGTCGTCCCGGCGGGTGATGTTGGGCCGCGCTCTCTGTCCGGAATGGGTGCGGTGAGCAGGTCGCCCCAGTCGCTGCGCTCCTGCATGGTGCTTCGAACCGCTGCGGGGATCAACTGCTCCGTGGGGGTGAAGTGCCAGCCACCACCGAGTCCCTTGTACAGGCTGACGAGTGCAGCGATGTGGCTTCCCTGGTTGGTGACCTGAGTCTCGGTCTGGGAAAACAGTGCCCGTTGTGCATCGAGCACCCGCTGGAAGCCGGCATAACCCTCCTGGTAGCGTTTGTTGGCCAGCTCCAGCGCCCGTCGCGCGGTGGTCACGGATTCGTCGAGTATCACCTGTTGCTCGGCCGTCTTCAGTATGCTGATTGCCGCATCGTCCACCTCCCGTGCCGCCTGCAGTACCGTCTCCCGGTATTTCTCCAGCAGTTGTTGCAGGCGGGCATCCTGTACGCGCACGTTGTTACCGATACGGCCATAGTCAAAGATGTTCCACTGCAGGGCAGGGCCAACACTCAGAGTACGGAAATCGGGGCTGCTGTTAGAGGTGCTCCCCGACCACCCGAAGGCGCCCAGGAGTGAGACCGCCGGGTAGAAGTCCGCCTCGGCCATCCCGATCTGCGCCGATTGGGCTGCGGCCTGCCAGGCGGCGGCGCGTACGTCGGGACGGCGGATGAGCAACTGGGCCGGGATGTTCCGGGTCTCATTCGTCTGCATGCCGGGAAGCGCATATTCCCGGCTGGCGAGTTCCGGCAGTGCACCCGGGGGGCGGCTCAGCAGGACGCAGAGCGCATTGCGGCTCTTGATCAGGTCCAGTTCCAGCTGAGGGATACTCGACAATGTGGCGAGATACTGGGTCTTGGCCTGCTGCAGATCCAGTTCGGACTCGGCCCCGCTCTTGAACAACTTCTCGGTAATTTCGTAACTGCGTCTCTGGATCGCCGCGTTCTCCCGGGCGATGGTGATGCGTGCCGCGGTGGTGCGGTAAGCAAAATAGAGATCGGCCACCTCGGCACTGAGCAGTAGCTGTACGTCCTGCTGGTTGGCGATGGAGGAGAAGAAGGCCGCATCGGCGGATTCTATACCACGTCTGAAGCGGCCCCAGAAGTCCAGTTCCCAGCCCAGGTTAAAGCCCAGTTGGTGCTTTATGGTGCTATCGGTGTTGTTGGGCAGCCGTCCACCTTTCCGCTTGGTATTGTCGTAGCTGACCGCACCGCCGATTTGCTGCAGCTGTGGGTACAGGCTACTGTCGGCGATGCCCAGCAGGGCCCGGCTCTCCAGTATGCGCAGCCCGGCGATGCGCAGCGCGAGATTCTCCGCTCTGGCCGCGTCGATGAGCCGGTTGAGCGCCGGGTCCTCGAACAGGGTCCACCAGAAGCGCAGGTCTGTCTCGTTCCAGGCCTCCGGCGTGGTGCGCTCTGCCGGGGCGGAAGGCCGCCAATGCTTCAGCCACTCCACCTCGGGCGCCTGATAATCGGGCCCTACCGTGGTGCAGGCGCTCACTGCAAGCATCCCGAAAGCAACAGCCAGACGGGGCAGCAAGAACCTGACCGTCTCTGTCCGGCTAATCGCTGGCCAGGGAAGCCTGGCTGGTCTCATCCGGCGCCTGCAGGTCATCCTGGGCTGCATCTACCGACTCACCATCTGCGACCCAGTCCATGAATATCTGGTAAGCGAGTGCCAGCAGTACGGAACCGATGAACAGTCCGATGATGCCGGAGGCGACCATGCCGCCCAGCGCACCGAGCAGAATGATCGGCATGGGCGCGTCGACACCGCGGCCGAGCAGGAGCGGCTTGAGAACGTTATCCGCCATGCCGGCGACTACCAGATAGACGGTGTACATGATGTTATCGCCAGTGGAGTCGCCGCTCCACCATATGTAGATGATCACCGGCAGGGTGACGATGGCGGCGGGTACCTGGGCGATGCCGAATATCAGCACGATGAATGCCAGCACGCCGGCAGCCGGGATGTCGGCCCAGATGAACCCGGCCCCCAGCAGTACAGCCTGGATAAAGGCGACACCGATGACCCCCATGGCTACGGAACGGATGGTGGCGGTGGAGAGGGCGTGCAGCCCGGGGCCCTTATTAGGGCCAGCCAGGCGGCTGAGGATCCGGCGCATGGCCGCGCTGCCGGATTCACCGTAGGCCATCATGATGCCGGCAACGATCATCGAGCCCATGAAGCTGAAGGCCCCGCCTGCCATGCTTGCTACGAACTCCAGCAGGAGCTTGAAGGCCGTTTCCAACTGCGGTTTCGCCTTCGCCAGCAGTCCCGGCAGATCATTGGCCGCCTGGCTCCAGAGGGCATAGAGCTTGTCGCCGATGAGCGGCCAACCGGCAACGGCCGCATCGGGTTGCGGTATGGTGATCGTGTTGTTCTCAAAGGTGGTATGCAGACCAATCAGGTAGTCTGCAAAGGAACTGCCAAGCACGGTGATCGGACCGCCGATCAGGAACAGTCCGGCGATTACCAGCAGCGTCGCCGCCAGGCCCTGCCGGCCACCGAGACGTTTCACGATGCGCAGGTGGAGGGGATAGAGGGTGACGGCAAGGATCAGCGCCCATAGCATCAGTCCCATGAACGGGGCGAAGATCTTCACCGCCATGAGCACCAGGAAGACGATGAGGCCGACGCGGATCATGACGTCCATCAGGTCTTTGGAGAGTATGGTCCGGAATAGTGCGATATCCAGCTGCATTTAAGTGCTCTTCCTAATTAATGTTTTTTTGGCAAAATGGTGGGGAAACCCCCCCCTGACTCTTGCGGCACAAGGGCCAGGGTTAGTTCCAGTAAGGGGACACCCTGAAGGTAGGCCTCGAAGGTGCTGGGCTGTAGGCCTCGAAGGTGCTGGGCTGCAGGCCGCATCGGCTGCTTTCTCAACCGGAGAAAACCCTGCCAGGCAAAGCGGGGTCCGCAACCGGGCGGAGTATCACATATTAGCGGGTGGCAATCAATAATCCCTGCTTGTTCTGTTAATATAGTATTGGCCAGTCGATAACAGGTCTGTGTATTCGCCGGTCTATGCGGCCACTTCTTCCGGCGCGCATTTTTGATCAGGGGGTGTTTTGCAAACACCGCCTGATGCTACTTTGTCAGATTATACAAAGGCCAAAAATTGCAAAAATTGTAAGTTGGGCTGAGCCTGCGAAGTCCAACGTGGACTGACACCGAAGGGGTAAATTGTTGGACTTCGCAAGCTCAGCCCAACCTACAGGGTAATGTAACAAAGTAGAACTAATTAAAGAGATTTTTTCGGAGCGAGTTGATATGGCAACTAAACTGGAGCAGGAAGAGTATCTCTATCGACGTGCGATCGATATTATCGAATCAGCTGATGCAGACGATGAAAAAGAGAAACTGCTTTTTCAAGAGGTGTGGATTCCACTGGCAGTCTTGTATAAGGACAAGATTCCCGAATGAGTACAGGGCTCGCGCAACAACCAGGAGGCTGTCGGATTTAACGCTAATCGGCTGTCAGCAGAAACGTAGGGTCGAATTTATTCGACCATCGAATCGGCCGAATGAATTCGACCCTACAACGGTAATCCACCCACTTGATTCAGGGGAAGAGCCTGTGTTTTTGCAAAAAGCCTTCATGGATAGAGCGGTGTAGCGCCTGTATGGAGGTTTGACCGGGTCATCCCTGTCGCCGCTGGTCAATCCCGGAAAAAGCGTGTAAATGAGTCGACCGCCTCACGGGAGGTCCGGTAGCTGTTTACCAGCGCGTCCTTGTCTTCATAGCCCAGGGCCATACCGCACAACAGAATACTCTCCTGCGGGTAGCCCAGAGTCTCTTTGACGATGCCGGGGTACTCGGCCAGTGCGGCCTGAGGGCAGGTGGCGAGACCCTCTTCTATCGCGGTCAGCATCACCGACTGCAGAAACATGCCATAGTCCATAAATGAACCGGCCTCCATCAGCGGATCCATGAAAAACAGCAGCATGACCGGAGCATCGAAGGCACGGTAGTTTGCTGCCCACTGGTCCCGCTGCCGCTGTTTGTCCTCCCGGGTGATTCCCAGTGTGGAGTAAAGTTGCAGACCACACGCCTTGCGTCGCTCCCGGTAGGGTGATTCCCATTTCACCGGGTAGTACCGGTAGTCCAGGGCACCCTTTTCCCCTTCCAGGAAAGTGGCCACCATCCGCTCCTGCAACAGCTGCTTTTTCTCCCCGCTGACCACTGCAACCTGCCACGGCTGGGTGTTGACTCCCGAGGGGGCGTGGCGGGCGGCATCGAGTATCCGCTCGATTTTCTCCTGTGCCACCGGCTGGGGCAGAAATGCGCGGGTGGAGTGGCGTACTTTCAAGGCGTCACTGACTTTCATGGAATATCCTGATAAGTTGATGTTACATTTAACTCAAGTTTGGGGGTTCATAGCCCCCTCTCCCTCAGGGAGAGGGCTGGGGTGAGGGGATCTGAAGAACTAACACTTTAAGATTTAGTGAATTTCCCTCATCCTATCCTTCTCCCTGAGGGAGAAGGGACAGCCTGATTCAACCTTTTACGTTATTTGAACTCCGAAACTTGAGATTTAAATCGACAGCTTGTCCGGCTCGAACTGAAGGGTGGCAAAATAGTCGTCCAGCGTCTCTTCGCGGCGGATCAGTTCCACCGTTCCGTCCATGCGCAGCAGCAACTCCCTGGGGCGCACCTTACCATTGTAATTGAACCCCATGGCGTGGCCATGAGCCCCGGTATCATGGATGTAGAGGATATCTCCATCCTCGATTTCCGGCAGAGTACGCTGTATGGCGAACTTGTCATTGTTTTCGCACAGCGAGCCGACCACGTCCACTGTCTCTTCCGTCGACTCTTTCCCCAGTACATCGATGTGGTGGTAGGCGCCGTACATCCCGGGGCGCATCAGGGCCGACATGCAGGCATCCACCCCCACGTAGGTGCGGTAGATCTCCTTGCGGTTGATTGCCCGGGTGACCAGTACCCCATGGGGGCCGGTAATGAAGCGTCCGCTCTCCATGTAGAGCCTGGGGACGTAGCCGTGGCGGCCTTTGAACTGATCGAAAGCCGTTCCGATCTCCTGCGCCATGCTCTGGATATCGAGTGGTTGCTGGTCCGGGCGATAGGGGATCCCCATGCCCCCCCCGATGTTGATGAATTCGAAGGTGATGCTCAATGCCTCCGACAGCCATTCGATCACATCCAGCAACATGCGGGCGGTCTCGACCATATAATTGTAGTCCAGCTCATTGGATGCAAGCATGGTGTGCAGGCCGAAGCGCCGGGCTCCCTGCGCCTGGGCACGCCGGTAGGCATCCAGCAGCTGGTTGTGAGAGACGCCATATTTAGATTCAATCGGGTTGCCGATGATCTCATTGCCGGTTCTGCGCCCGCCGGGGTTATAGCGGAAACAGATCAGCTCCGGCATCCGGGGGAGCTTCTCGATCAGAGAGATGTCGTCCAGATTGAGGATGGAGCCCCCCGCAGCCTCCGCCATCTCGAACTCCAGCCTGCTGGTGTTGTTCGAGGTGAACATGATCTCTTCGCTGCGGGCCCCGACTTGTCGGCTCAGCTGCAGCTCAGCAACGGAGCTGCAGTCGAATCCGAAGTCCATGGAGCGCATGATGCGCATGATTTCCGGGTTGGGCAGTGCCTTGACGGCGAAATACTCACGAAAGCCGTCGAAGTCGGCAAAGGCCTTCTTCAGCGCCTCACCGGTCTTCCGGATCCCTTTTTCGTCATAAAGATGAAATGGGGTGCCGTAATGATCGACGATGGAGGGCAATGAACCGGAGAGTCGCTGTTGAAAATCCTTTGATATCGGCATTGGGGGGTGCTCCTACAGCGAGTTGCTGATCCGGGTCATGGCTTCCTGGACATTTTCGAAGCTGTTGAAGGCGCTGATACGGATATAACCCTCGCCGCACTTGCCGAAACCGGCACCCGGGGTGCATACCACACCCGTGTTGTTCAACAGCCGGTCGAAGAACTCCCAGGAGTCGCTTTTTCCGTCGATCCAGATGTAGGGCGAATTTTCCCCGCCGATACAGCGGTAACCCAGTGTCTCCATGCTTTCGCGAATATAACGCGCGTTGTTCAGATAGTAGGCGATCAGCTCCTTCACCTGAGCCTTTCCTTGCGGGCCATAGACCGCCTCGGCCGCTCGCTGCACCGGGTAGGAGACGCTGTTGAACTTGGTGGTATGGCGTCGGTTCCAGAGACCGTGTACCGGGACCGGCTCTCCAGATGCGGTATAGGCCATGCAGGCTTTTGGAACCACGGTATAGGCACAGCGGGTGCCGGTGAAGCCGGCGGTCTTGGAGAAGCTGCGGAACTCTACGGCCACCTCCCGCGCACCTTCCAGCTCGTAGATGGAGTGGGGCAGTGAATCGTCCTGAATGAACGCCTCGTAAGCGGCATCGTAGAGGATGATCGCCTTGTTCGCGCGGGCGTAGTCGACCCACTTTTGTAACTGCTCCCGGGTTGCCATGGCGCCGGTGGGGTTGTTTGGAAAGCAGAGGTAGATCAGGTCCACCGGCTGGTCCGGCAGATCAGGGATGAAGCCGTTGTCTCTGTTCCCATTCAGATAGACAAGACCTTCATAGCGGCCATCCCGGGCCTCACCGGTGCGGCCGGCCATGACATTGGTATCGATATAGACCGGATAGACCGGGTCCGGGATGGCAACCTGGATATCGCTGGCAAAGATCTCCTGAAAATTACCCGAGTCACACTTGGCGCCGTCGCTGACGAAGATCTCATCCGCCTCGATGCTGGCCCCTCGGGCCTGAAAACCCTCCCGGGCAATGGCCTCGCGCAGGAAGTCGTACCCCTGTTCCGGCCCGTAGCCGCGAAAGGTATCGTCGCTTGCCATCTCGTCCACCGCCGCGTGGAATGCCTTGACGCAGGCCGCCGGGAGGGCCCGGGTTACGTCACCGATGCCCAGCTTGATCAGCGCTTTGTCCGGGTTTGCCTGCTGGTAGTCGGAGACCCGCCTGGCGATGTCGGAGAAGAGGTAAGAGGCCTGGAGCTTGAGGTAGTTCTCGTTGATCTTGATCATGTCGCACCTTGAATTCTGGGCGGAGCCCAGCGATCCTGCTATTCAAAAGCGCGCTATTATACAGGGAAAAGGGGGTGGGAAGGCGGATAAAAACTGAGGATGGCCGGTTTCGGGCGGGGTCAGCCCAGGGCAATCAGATCACGCTCCAGCAGTGTCTCGTCCCCCAGGTTCAATTCGACCAGCCGCCGCAGGTGCCCGATGCTCTCCATGTCGATCCCGGTGCAGCGCAGGCCGATGGTATCTTCCCCCTGGTGCGCCACCTCCGTCTGCATGTGGATACGGGCTTTGCTGTCGTCCAGCAATACGATCAGCAGGACACTGTCACCACGCTTCAGGAACCAGTTTTCCGGGCTCAGCAGCAGTGCCCCGTTCAGGGAGATGTCCACCAGGGTGGTGATATACTCGTTGTCACCCTCTCTGATCCTGACTGGTGCATCGAACAGGATCCGGTGGAAGCGTCGTTGCTCCGTGGTCATGCCTCTCTCCTGATTGGATAATTTATTCTTACCGCGGCCCTTTTAGCGGCAGAATCCAGGATTTCTTCAGGAACCCGAAGCAGAATTTGCTGAGGAACGCCATTTGTCCGGCTGTATCCGGATCGTCCTGACCGCATTGTCCTGGGTCTGGAGTATCTCGACCGGATAACCGTGCAACAACAGACCGGTGCCAGGCTCCGGGATGGTCTCCATGTAGTCGATGATAAGGCCGTTGATCGTGCGTGGTCCATCGGTGGGCAGGTTCCAGTGAAAGGTACGCACCAGATCTTTTACGCTGGCACTGCCCGCCACCAGGAAGCTGCCATCCCCCTGTGGCTGGACTTCCTGAACAGTGTCCGACGGATCGCTCGAGAACTCACCAACGATCTGTTCCAGCAGGTCCACCAGCGTCAGTAACCCGAGCGTATCCCCGTACTCGTCCACCACCAGGCCGGCTCGGAGCTTCTTCCGTTGAAAATTGTGTAACTGAATGTTGAGTGGGGTGCCCTCCGGGATATAGTAGGGCGGGTCGCAAATCTCCCGGATCAGCTGTTTGGTGAGTTCTCTATGGGTGAGTGCATGCATCACTTTTCGCATATGCAGAACGCCCACGATGTGGTCGATGCCATCTTCGAATACCAGAAGACGGGTGTACGGGCTGTTTTCCAGTTGCAGCAGAATTTCTTCGATGGGCTCCTCCAGTTCGATGCCTTCCACTTCGTTACGGGGAATCATTATCTGTTCCACCTGCTCTTTTTCCAGATCCAGTATACCGAGCAACATACGTTGGTGTTTCTTGGGGATCATGGCGCCGGCCTCCGTCACCACCGTCCTCAACTCCTCTCTGCTCAATGCCTGGCCGTCCATATCCTCCGGTGAGACACCGATGCTCTTAAGCAGTCCGTTGGCTATGACGTTGACCAGCCAGACGATCGGGTAAAGGAGTTTCAATAGCGGTGTGTAGACGAATGCAGCGGGGAAGGCGAGCCGCTCGGGCTTCAGCGCGGCCAGGGTCTTGGGGGTGACCTCTGCAAAGATCAGAATGACCAGGGTCAACAGGCCGGCAGCGATGGCTATGGCACCCTCTCCGCCAAGCCGCAGGGCAATGATAGTGGCAAGGGATGATGCCAGGATATTGACGAAGTTATTGCCCAGCAGGATCAATCCGATCAGTCGGTCAGGGCGCCGCAGCAGGCGGCTGGCGCGGATGGCACCCGGGTGGCCCGCCTTCGCCTTGTGTTTCAGACGGTATCGGTTGAGCGTCATCAATGCGGTCTCGGAGCCGGAGAAGAAGGCTGACAGGACAAGCAGAAGACTGAGTATGAGGAACAGCATCGGTGTCGATATATCATCCAAGAGGGGAAGCCCCGGTCAGTTGCAGAAGAGTATGTTTCTAAGGGGGTGGGCAGACCATGTCAAGGTGCAGAGGAAGTAAGGGCCTTAGTTTACCCCGAAAAGAGATGTCATTAGATGTCGAAATGACATTATTTTGACATGCAGGTTGGATAATGCTTAACTTTTTGTATCTGTGAAGTAAACGCCCTTTTATCCGTGGATGCGGCAGTTGCCTGCATATGGAGGTATTTTTTTGCTTAACCGACAGCATACGAAAGCAGGGGGCGTTACACAGTAATGAG
>JAUUYI010000178.1 GCA_030590525.1 Sedimenticola sp.
CCAGCAACATGTATCCATCCTCTGAGTTACAGGTCAGCAATACCCGCACCATGCGGGCATGGGAGTGCTTGCGAATGTTGGCCAGGCACTCCTGGACGATCCGCAGCATCTGCATCTCCTCGCTGGGTCCCAGGTTGACCTGCCTGCAGCTGCTCTGAAAAAAGATCGGGATACCGGTCTCCTGACGAAAGCGCTGTACCAGCTTGTCCAGCGCCGGCTCCAGGCCTCGTTTATCCACCGGTGCCCGGAAACTGTTGAGCAGTTCCCGCAGCTCGGTGTGAGCCTCGTCCAGGCCATTTCGGATCCGGTTCAGTTCACTCCGGGCCCCTTCGCTGGCGCCGCACTGTTCCAGGGTCTCCTCCAGCATCCGCACCTGGAACCGGAGGCTGGCCAGCGTCTGGGCCAGAGAATCGTGCAGCTCGTTGGCAAGAGCGGTCCGCTCCTCGACGATGGAGAGCCGGTGCGCCTCTTCGTCAGAGCGCTGTTTGGCAATGGCGATACCCAAGTGATTGCCAATGGTGGAGAGCAGATCCACCAAGTCGTCCCGCCCCGTCAACCCTGGCTGAGGCAGATGGACCTGGAACGTGCCCAGGGTGTCGCCATGAAACCGAAGCAGAACCGTAAGGGTATCCAGCTCATCACGGCTGAACATACGCCGGTTATTGAGGCGGGAGCAGGCTCCCGCATCGTGATCGCACAGAATGTCCCCACTGGAGAGAGTCTTACCACAGGCGCACAGCGGCACCGGCAGCTGCTCCTTCTCCGCCAGCAGGCGGCCATCCAGCCCGATACTGCCCACCAGCTGCATCTGACCGTTGGTGGATTGCAACCTGGCGGTAGCGCCCTTCCCACCCACCAACTCTTTCACCACCTGCAGCATACGCAGCAGCAGTTCTTCGATCTCGTTCACCTGAGTGATGCTTGCCGCCACATCGTACAGCACCTTCAATGAGGTGGCCTGCTGGGCCAGGCGCCGGGTCTGCCGGGCCACCCGGTTGTCCATGTCTTCGTACAGGTCGATCAGCTCACCACTGAGGCTGTCCAGGTCCCGGGTCATCGGCCCCAGCACCCCCACCGTCTTGAGCGGAAAATTGGACCAGGGTTTACCCTCGCAGACTTCGGCCACAGAGTGTTCCAACTCCACCAGCGGCTTCAGCAGCTGGCCACGCAGCCGGCTGGCGCCAACACTTCCCGCCACCAGGGCCACGCCTCCCGTCAGCAGGAGCAGTCCAAGCATGATCTTTTCCGACCCCATTCCTGCAAACAGCAGCAGTGCCAGAAGGCTATTCAGGGAGAGCGCCACCAGGAGGGCCCCCAGAGGCACCAGCAGATGCCCGGCAAGCAGGATCCGCAGCACCGGAAAACGATCTGCCAAACGATCGAGATACCTCTGCAGATACCCGGTCAACCTGTGTTGTTTACGCCTGATCGCCATGAATTACAGGTACGAGGTAAATACATTTCAAAACAGTTAGTGATAATGTGTATCTCATGTCGATCCTATGTTCTGAATGCGGGGATGTAACCCCAATGCCATTAACTTAACGCCGACGGATCACCCTGTAGGGCGGGCACGTTGTTTGTGCCCACCAAAATGCCTGAGTCATGCGCAGAAACGGTGGGCACACAAACCGTGCCCACCCTACACTAATTTCCTAAATTAATGGCATTGGATGTAACCCGAAGCGCTACTGGACGTGTTCTTCCTGCTGCTGGAGCAGCCACATCGTGTGATAAAGGCCTTGGGTCTGGAGCAGTTGGCGGTGGGTACCTTGCTCCACGATGCACCCCTCTTCCATGACCAGGATACGGTCTGCATCCACCACGGTCGAGAGGCGATGGGCGATCACCAGGGTGGTGTGGTTCTGGGCTACCTCCTTCAGGGTCTCCTGGATCGCCTGCTCGGTCCGGGTGTCGAGGGACGAAGTCGCCTCGTCGAACACCAGGATCCGTGGTCGTTTAAGGATTGCCCTGGCGATGGCGATGCGCTGCTTCTCCCCTCCGGAGAGTTTCAGCCCCCGCTCGCCCACCATGGTCTCGTAGCCCTGGGGCAGCGAGTCGATGAAACGGGCAATATGGGCCATTGCCGCCGCTGCCTCGATCTCCTCCCGGGTGGCAGCCGGCCGACCATAGGCCAGATTGTAGAAAATCGTGTCGTTGAACAACACCGTATCCTGGGGCACGATGCCGATCGCCTGACGCAGACTCTGTTGGGTGACGTTCCCGATATCCTGGTCATCGATCAGGATCCGTCCGGCAGTCACATCGTAGAAGCGGAACAGCAGCCGGGCTAGAGTCGATTTACCGGCGCCGCTGTGGCCAACCACCGCCACCTTCTCACCCGGCCGAATGACGAAGTCCACCCCGCGCAGGATCTGTCGATCCGGCTGGTAGGCGAAATCCACTGATTCAAAACAGACATCCCCTTCGCGCAATTCCAGTGGGGGGGCTCCCGCCCGGTCCCGGATCTCTGGTTCGCGTTCCAGCAGCTTGAAGATCAGGTCCATATCCGCCAGGGAGTATTTGATCTGCCGATAAACGATGCCGAGAAAGTTCAGGGGGATGAAGAGTTGCAGCATGAAGGCGTTGACCAGCACCAGATCACCGATGCTCATACTCCCAGCCACTACACCGTGGCTGGCGAAGAACATGATCAGAGTAACGCCGGCCGCGATGATCGTCCCCTGCCCGAAGTTGAGCAGGGACATGGAGGTCTGACTCTTGACTGCCGAACCCTCCCACTCCGCCAGAGTGCTGTCGAACCGGTCCAGCTCAAGCTTTTCATTCCCGAAATACTTTACCGTCTCGTAGTTGATCAGACTGTCGAAGGACTGGGCGCTGGACTGAGACTCCAGCCGATTCATGCTGTGACGATACTCCATGCGCCACTCGGTGACCGCAAAGGTAAAGGTGACGTAGACAGCCACCGTTGTGAAGGTGATCAGGGTGAACACCAGGTCATACTGGGTCAACAGGATCACCGCCACCAGGCTGAACTCCACCAGCATCGGCAGGATGCTGAACACCATATAATTCAGGATGGAACTGACACTGCGGGTACCCCGCTCCAGATCACGGCTGATGGCACCGGTCTGTCGTTCCAGGTGAAATCGCAGAGAGAGCTGGTGCAAGTGGTGCAGCACCCGGGTGGAGAGCCGCCGCATGGCATGGAAGCGGACCCGGGCAAACACCGCATCGCGCAGTTCATTGAACAGGGAACTGCTCAGCTTCAGGGCACCATAAGCCAGCAACAGGGAAACCGGCAGCACCAGGCTGGCGCCGCCGCTGGCATCCATTACATTGACGATATCCCTCAACACCAGCGGGATACCCACATTGGCCACTTTAGCCAACACCAGGCAGCAGAGCGCAAACAGTGCCCTTCCGCGGTATTCCCACAGGAACGGGAGCATTCCCCGCAGGTTGTGCCAGTCTCTGCGGTCGGAGTGGGGTTTGGACTGGGCTTGGACAGGACGAGGCATGCTAGAATCGATCGGGAACTATCGGCAAAAGAGGGATTCTATAGGAAATCGGGCGGATGAATCGCCTTTTTCGGCTACCTGCCGGCATTCCCCCGGCTACCCATCGGCCCTGCATCGAATTCAGGAGACTTCCATGACCCAGGATTGCAGTTACAACGAGCTCTACACCCTGCAGGTGCTCGATGACAGCATGGAGCCCGAATTTCCGGAGAAGTGCATCATCGTCCTCGAGCCGACGAGAGTGTGCGCCAGCGGCGCCTATGTAGTCGTCAGCATAGGCGAGGAGCGTTGGTTCCGGCAATTCGTGCAGGACGATCAGGGCAACGAAAAATTAATGGCCGTGAAATCAGACTACCCCGATATCCCGCTGGAGCCGGGAAGCTATACTATCGAGGGGGTGGTGGTGCAACGCAATGTGCGGCGCAAGATCAAGCACTACCAGCCCTACCAGCCCGACAATGGTGTCCCGTTACAGTAAACGCTGACGCATGCCACCTTTTCATCACCTGTTGCTGCTGGCCCTCGTGCTGCTGCTGGCAAGCTGCACTCCACCACCCGGGAAAGAGGCCCCGGCGAAGGGTCCACAGGCCCGAGAGCACCTGGTGGAACTGACAGAGGTACGACGGTCTCAGGTCCGCACCTCCCAGGAGAGGACCGGAAGCCTGAAGGTACGGCGCACGGTGCGGATCCATAATCAGGAAGAGGGGCAAATCATCGAGGCACCCTTCTACGAGGGCGACCCGGTAGAGAAGGGAATGGTGCTGATCCGCCTGGAGGATGACCTGCTGCGTGCACAGATGGACAAGGCTGGCGCCACCGCCCGCCAGGCACGGGTGGATCTGGAGCGACTGCAGAATCTGGTAAAGAAGCGGGCCGCCTCCAAGGATGAGATGATCCGGGCTGAGACCGCCCTTCAGGTCGCCCGCGCGGAGCAGCGGCTGCTGCAGGCTCGACTCGCCCACACCCGCATCAAAGCCCCCTTCGGCGGGGTAATCAGTGAACGCAAGGTGGAACCGGGAGACGTAGCGGCCAAACACACTCACCTGTTGACCCTGATCGACCCGGGCTCCCTGGTGATCGCGATCTATGTCTCCGAACTACTGCTGCCCCACCTCAAGCCGGGTGGTCCGGTAAAGGTGCGCATCGATGCCCTGGGCAGCCGGGTCCTTTCCGGCCGGATCCAGCGCATCTACCCGGAACTGGACCGAGTCACCCGCCAGGGGGTGGTGGAAGTGGCGCTGGACCCGGTGCCTCAGGATGCGCGTGCTGGGCAATTCGCCCGGGTGACCCTGGAGACAGCGGAGGTGGAGCGTATGCTGATCCCATTCGCCGCGGTGAAACGGGACCGAAGCGGAGACTTTGTCTACCGGGTGGATGAGCAGAACAAGGTTCATCGCGCCCCCGTCCGCACCGGTATCCGCACCGGCAACCGGATCGAAATCCTGGAAGGACTGAATCCCGGTGACCGCATCGTCACCCGTGGCTTCCTGGGGCTGACCGTCGGCAAGATGGTCAAGCCGGTTGAAAAGCAGGTCCTGGGTCTGAGGCCCTAGGAGGCTGTCCGAGAATAGGGGCCGTAGCGAGGGGAAGCTGGTTTGAGTCAGATTTTTCCATTATTTGAGGCGAATATTGGGCATATTTAACGAAAATAATGGGGAAATCTGGCCAAATCCAGCTTTTCCGCAGTAGGCCCTCTATTCTCGGACAGCCTCCTAGTAGTACGTCCCATAAGTTCTGCATAGGATTCTGGCAATTTAATTTCTTCAAC
>JAUUYI010000071.1 GCA_030590525.1 Sedimenticola sp.
AAGTCCATGATTTTGGGGCGTCGAGGCGCCCGTCTGGCAAGGCGCAAGGGCGCAGGAATATTAATATCTTTCAAGTCCTTGCAACGTGACCCACAGGGATGTGGGAAATGCCGGTTCCGTCAGGAACATGAACCGACCAGCCAGGCGGGATGGATCGGTGTTCCAAAACAGGGAGTTATTATTTCGCGAGCCCTAGGTCGCCGATAGCAGTGGCGTGCATGGGAAGAGCTGAGTAGTTACGATTATTAATACGCCCAACTGACACATCTCATGGAACTTCTGAAAACCTGGTTCAAGCGTTACTTCTCTGACCCGGAAGTGCTGTTTCTAACAATTTTCCTTCTGCTTGGATTCGCTATCGTTCTCACCATGGGGGATATGCTCGCCCCGGTGCTGGCCAGTATCGTCGTCGCCTATCTGCTGGAGGGTCTGGTGGGGATACTGGAGCGCCATGGGGTGCCCAGGCTGGTGGCCGTGCTGATTGTATTCATCGTCTTTCTGCTGTTCGTGTCGGTGCTGTTGCTTGGATTGCTGCCACAGTTATCGCGTCAGGCGACACAGCTGTTTCAGCAGATTCCGTTGATGATCACTGAAGGGCAGGGGTTGCTGATGCGCTTGCCGCAGAGCTATCCCGGTTTCATCTCCCCGGAGCAGGTGCAGGAGATTATCGGGGTAATCCGCCAGGAGATCGCTGAGTTTGGGCAAACCGTGGTGTCTGCTTCCCTGGCCTCGGTGGTGGGACTGATAACGATCCTGATCTATCTGATCTTGATGCCGCTGCTGGTCTTTTTCTTTCTTAAGGACAAACGACTCATACTGAACTGGGTTGGACGCTTTATACCTGAAGACAGGCACATGGCAGACGCTGTATGGATGGATGTGGATCGGCAGATAGCCAACTATGTTCGGGGGAAGTTCTGGGAAATCATAATCGTCTGGAGTGCCTGTTCCGTCACCTTCACTCTGATGGGGCTGCAATATGCCATGCTGCTGGGGCTGCTGGTGGGGCTGTCGGTGATCATCCCTTATATCGGTGCCGCTGTCGTCACATTTCCAGTACTGTTGATCGGCTGGTTTCAGTGGGGCTGGGGGGCTGACTTTCTCTGGCTCTGTGTTGCCTACTTCACTATCCAGGTGCTGGATGGCAACGTATTGGTGCCACTGCTCTTCTCCGAAGTCGTGAACCTGCACCCGATTGCCATCATTGTGGCAATACTGGTATTTGGCGGGTTCTGGGGATTCTGGGGGGTCTTCTTCGCGATTCCATTGGCGACACTGGTGCAGGCGGTGATCAATGCCTGGTCCAATCGCCAGTCAGTGTGCCGAGCACCGGACAGCGAGCCCTTAGTGACTACCCCGATCGAAATCGGATAGATAAGGTCCCCGGGTGCTGCAGCGCACCCGGGTGCCATGTCAGCTTGCTTTTTTTCCGGTGTTGAGGCCGATAGGCAGGTAGGCAGGGCACCAGCCGATCAGACCGGTCACCAAGGGGATGGCCCCGAGGTAGAACCAGGGGTTGCCGGACTGGTAGGCCCAGTATACGAGACCCGCGCCGACTGCGATGCGCAGAATACGGTCGATACTACCAACATTGCTCTTCATCTCTATTTCTCCCAAATTACAGTAAGAACGGTTAAAAACCGGTATGGCCAGGAGCTGGAAACCAGCAGGTTGGGAAGAAGCATAAAGTAGTTGATCTGGGGAGTCTGTGACTATGTCACACAGGCCCTGCCACCACATTGAGAATTGCTGAACGCGGCCAGACGGGCGCATCGACGCCCCAAAACAGGAACTAATTATTTCGCGATCCCTTAGCCCGAATTTTTCACAAAATGGGCTATCCACTTCACGCAAGGTGTCTCGACTTTTCGCAGACGATACCGACATGATCCTGGCGAGAATCTGAACATTGCATATCAACTTGCGTAAAGTGGATAGCCCGTTTCACAAATTGTGCTTGATCTCGCTTGTCTCTTGATTCCACACGGAATATTTCCTCGGCAACTGCTCCATGCGTTGCTCTACCTCTTGCATCCATGCAGTCGTCAGTCGGTCGTAGCCACCGATACGCCGCTCCTTCGGAGATTTCCTTGTGAAACCAATATACTGCGCGATATCGACGCAAAGTTATGAAATCTTCGGGTTAGAGTTCGCGGGATTTCTCTGTCAGGCCATCCCGGTTCAGCAGCGATATGGTGCCACGTCCGGCATGGATCAACCCGCTGCCATCAAAATCCTTCAGTATGCGACTCACCACCTCCCTGGAGGTGCCGAGGTCTGAAGCGATCTCCTGATGGGTCGTGTGCAGCGGTGTCTCAGGGTCAGATACGTTCTGGCAGAGGTAGGCAGCGATACGTCGGTCCATACGCCGGAATACTACCTCCTCGATCACGCTGATGATGTTTGAGAGTCTCCGGGATAGCAGGCCGAAGAGATAATCCCGCCAGGCACTGGAGTCGGTAAGCCAGGCCCTTACCTCGGAGGCGGGGATCACTACTGCCTCGGTCTCTGTTTCGCAAACGGCACAAGCGGGGAAGGGCTGATCGCTCAGGATGCAGGAGGCGGTCAGGATGCAGCTCTCTCCGGGACCCACCCGATAGAGCGTGATCTGGCGGCCATTCTCTCCCAGTTTGAAGACCTTGGCACTGCCGCGGATGATCAGTGCCAGGTGGGAACAGACCCGCCCCTCATGGCATACATACTGGTCCTTTTCCAACTTGACCAAGGAGGCACTCTGCATGAAACGCTCATGGAGGGAATCGTCTCCCGCCTCCAGAAAAGCAAAAATTTCATGCAATGACTGCTGCCTGGCCTTGTCTGTGATCATCAGGAAATCCACCATCGGTTCATGAAGAAAGAGTGTAGCTGTAGAGCAAGTGGTAATCTATGGTTAAATTCTGAGGTCTTGACGACACCATGCATCTGATCGTTTTACTGTTGGCCCTGGTGCTGATCCTGAACGGACCACAATGGTGGGTCCAATACATACTGGCGCGCTATAACCGCAGGCAGGAGGATTTTCCCGGCACGGGTGGAGAGCTCGCCCGCCACCTGCTGGATCGGTTTCAGCTGAATCAGGTCCGGGTGGAGGTGGCGGAGGGGATGGGTGACCACTATGACCCGGAGCAGCGGGTGGTGCGTCTCACTCCGGACAAGCTGAATGGCCGCACGCTTACCGCTGTTGCGACGGCGGCACATGAAGTGGGTCATGCGATACAGCATGCGGAAGGTTACGGACCGTTTCTGTGGCGGCTGCAACTGGCGAGGGTAGCCCGGTTGTCCGACAGGATCGGCTCTTTTCTGCTGTTTGCCGTGCCCCTGCTCACCCTGATCACCAAGACGCCGGCGGTCGGGATGCTGACGTTGCTGGCGGCCATCGCAACCCTCGGGATGGCGGTGCTGGTGCAACTGGTGACACTGCCGGTGGAGTGGGACGCAAGTTTTGGCCGAGCTCTGCCCATTCTGGAATCAGGCTATATCGCTCGTTCACAACAGGCGGCTGTCCGCCGCATCCTGCGGGCCTGTGCATTGACTTATGTGGCGTCATCCCTTGCCGGGCTGCTCAACTTCTGGCGCTGGCTGCGCCTGCTCAAGCGCTAACGAAGAATTTTCCTGTAGGAGCGGGTTCCGGCTCAGCCAAGTAGGTCGGGCACGGTTTTTGTGCCCGACATTTTTTCTGGCAGGTAGCTTTGGGAAATGATGTCGGGCATAAACGGCATGCCCGACCTACTCTCTGTTTTTGTTTATTTTCTCCGTGCCTCTGCGTCTCCGTGTGAATTTTAATAGATATGGCTAAAGGGCAGGGCTTGCCCGCGAACAGTGCCGCTGCAATTTTTGACCTTTGTATAAAAGCAGAATTACGTCGACTCCATCCGAACAAGTGCCTGTCGGGTTTCTGCCCTCTCCAAACCTCTGGGCCTGTCAATTGTTCGACACGGCGAGTGATAAGAATTACTAACTCTCAGTAATTAAAGTAAAAATACTATAAATCCCAGGGTGGCACGGCTATTGCTTTACACAGGATAAATCCATGAGGTGTCGATGCAATGGCAAAAAAGAAGGCGAATGAAGCGCTGGATCTGGGGATCGAGAATGAAAAAGGCTCGAAGAAAAAACTGATCATCCTGATTGTCGCGGGCGTACTGATGCTGCTTGTTGGCGGCCTGGGGATCGGTTGGTTCCTGTTGGGTGATGAGGAGGGGGAGATTGCGGGGGCAAGCGCTGACGGGGAACAGCCGGTGGAGGAAAAACGCCCGGCGATCTATCAGTCACTGGATCCTCTCTTCGTGGTCAATCTTCCCCCCGGGGGAGAGCTCAAGTTGCTGCAGGTTGGCCTGCAGGTGATGGCCAGAGACCCTGAGCTGCTCGAATTCATCGAACACAACGACCCCATGATCCGTAACAGCCTGCTCAATCTCTTCAGTGCCCAGGAGGGAAAACTACTGAAGAGTCGCGAAGAGAAGGAGAAGCTTCAGGCGGAGGTGCTCAAAGTTCTGAACCAGCTGACCAGGGATCAGGGTGGGACGGGCGAGGTCGAAGCAGTCTATTTTACCTCTTTCGTGATGCAGTGATCCCATGAGCAAAGGCGATCTTCTTTCCCAGGATGAAATTGATGCACTGTTGCACGGTGTCGACAGTGGCGATGTGGAGACAGAGGTCCAGGATGAGCTGGATGGGGAAATGCACAATTATGATTTCGCCAGTCAGGATCGAATCGTCCGGGGACGTCTTCCGACCCTGGAGATGATCAATGACCGGTTTGCGCGGCATTATCGTACCAGCCTGTTCAATATGTTGCGCCGCTCGGCGGATCTCACCGTCTCCGGCGTGCAGATGTTGAAGTTCTCCGAGTTCATCCACAGCCTGTTCGTACCCACCAGCCTGAATCTGGTGCGGGTGCCGCCACTCAGGGGCAAAGGGCTATGCGTGCTGGATCCTAAGCTGGTGTTCAGTGTCGTTGAAAATTTTTTCGGGGGCAGCGGGCGTTTCCACACAAAGATCGAAGGGCGGGACTTCACCCCGACGGAGAATCGGGTGGTGCGGCTGCTGCTGAACCTTGCATTTGCCGATCTGCATGAAGCATGGAGGCCGGTGCTTGATCTGCAGTTCGAATACTTCTCCTCTGAGGTGAATCCTCAATTTGCCAATATCGTCACTCCATCAGAAGTAGTGGTGGTGACCACCTTCCATATCGATTTGGAGGCGGGTGGGGGAGACATGCATATCTGCCTTCCCTATTCCATGCTGGAGCCGATACGGGACCTGCTCGATGCCGGGATTCAGAGTGACCGGGGAGGCCGGGATGAGCGATGGGAAGGGGCCATCAGGGAGGAGATTCTGGAGGCGCAGGTGGAGTTGAGCAGTCAGTTGGGAGAGGCACAGCTCTCCATGAGAGAGCTGGCCGAGCTGAAGCCCGGGGACATCATCTCCATGGAACTCCCGGAGTCGGTGGAGCTGTGTGCCTCTGAGGTACCTGTCTGTCGCGGGCGGCTGGGTGTCAGCAACGGGAACTATGCGATCAAAATCCAGGAGTGGATCGGACACCGTCAACCAACCGGACTGCAGGACCTGCTCGATGAGCCTGGGGAACAGAGGCAGTGATATGAAAAAGGTAGATCAATGAGCGATATAGAAATCGATCCGAACGAGGCAATGGCAGACGAATGGGCTGCAGCCCTGGATGAACAGGAGGTCGACAAGCCGGACCCCTCCGGTCGGGAGGGGGCAACGAGTGGAACCGAGTCTGCCCGGTTTCAGGAACTGCACGAAGAGGTGACAGACAAAGATTCCGGCGAGCTCAGCCTGCAGGCGATCCTGGATGTGCCGGTAACCATCTCGATGGAGATCGGACGAACCAAGATCAATATCAAGAACCTGTTGCAGTTGAATCAGGGGTCGGTGGTTGAGCTGGATCGCCTGGCGGGTGAACCGATGGACGTGCTGGTCAATGGCACACTGATCGCCCAGGGTGAAGTGGTGGTGGTGAACGATAAGTTTGGTATCCGTCTCACCGACGTGATCAGCCCCGCGGATCGGATCTCGAGGTTGCGCTAATGCGGCCCTTTACCCTTCATCTTCTGATTGCCGGTCTCCTCTGCCCGCTGCTGGCTGGCGCAGAGGCAGAGCAGCATACCCCTTCCCCACTGGGGGCAGGGGCATTGATACAGAGTGCGGGCGGCCTGTTGCTGATCCTGGCGCTGATATTCGGGCTGGCCTGGCTGCTGCGTCGCTTCGGGCGGCTACCACAGGCTGGAAAGGGGATGGTGAGCGTAGTCGGTGGAGTATCCCTGGGACCCAGGGAGCGGGCAGTCATACTGCAGGTGGGTGACACCCGGCTGCTGGTTGGAGTGGCACCGGGCCGGGTCCAGACCCTGCACGTGCTGGAGCCGGTGGAAGCAGAGGCGGAGCAGACAACAGCCGAGTCGTTTTCCGGCCGGTTGAAGATGGCAATGAGGCGGGAGCAGCAGTGAAATGCCTTGCCCTCATCTGGCTGCTCTCCTGCCTGTTGTTTCCCGTTCTGACCGTCGCGGCACCGGGGGTGGATGCGATTACCCTGACACCGGCCAAGGATGGTGGGCAGACTTATACCCTGAGTATCCAGGTGTTGCTGTTCATGACCGCGCTCAGCCTGCTGCCGGCCGTGCTGCTGTTGATGACCTCGTTCACCCGTATCATCATCGTGCTGGCGATACTGCGCCAGGCACTGGGTACGCAGAGCACTCCCTCCAACCAGATCCTGATCGGCCTGGCCCTGTTCCTCACTCTTTTCATCATGATGCCCGTGTTTCAGGAGGTCTACGAGTGTGGTGTCGCACCCTATCTCGACGAAAATCTGACCATGATGGAGGCGCTGAAAAAGAGTGAGGTACCCGTGCGTGGCTTTATGCTGGCCCAGACCCGGGAAAGTGATCTGGCCCTGTTTTCCGAGATTGGTGGCTTCGAACCGTTTCAGAACCCGGATCAAGTTCCTTTCACGGTGCTGTTGCCCGCGTTCGCCACTTCCGAATTGAAGACCGGTTTCCAGATCGGTTTCCTCATATTCATCCCGTTTCTGATCATCGATCTGGTCGTGGCGAGTGTATTGATGTCCATGGGCATGATGATGCTGTCACCCATGATCATTTCACTGCCGTTCAAAATCATGCTTTTTGTTCTGATCGATGGTTGGGCGCTGATATTCGGCACCCTGGCATCGAGTTTCCTGGTCTAACTGAATGAATGCGGACTCAGTCCTGGATATCGGCCAGCGGGCGTTAGAGGTAACTACTCTGCTGGGAGCGGCGATACTGCTTCCCGCACTGGCAGTCGGGCTGCTGGTCGCCACTTTTCAGGCTGCCACCCAGATCAACGAGATGACACTCAGCTTCATTCCAAAACTGATCGTGGTGCTCGTAGTGCTGGTGATGGCCGGACCCTGGATGCTCCGGCTGCTGATGGATTACACCATTACCCTGTTCGAGAGCATCCCGATGCTCATCGGCTGATGAGTTTCACCGAGGCACAACTAAACGCCTGGCTGGCCGCTTTTATCTGGCCCCTGATCCGGATCGGCGCCATGGTGACAGCGGCACCGGTGTTCAGTGCCCGGCAGGCCCCGGCCATCTATCGGCTCGGCCTGGTACTGGTGCTGACACTGATGACCATGAACCTGGTACCCCAGCCACCGGTGGTGGATGCATTCAGTGGGCGGGCATTACTGATGATCCTGCAGCAGCTGCTGATTGGAGTGGCCATGGGGTTCGTGCTGCAGATGGTGTTCGCTGCGCTGGTGTTCGGTGGTCAGGTGGTCGCATACAGCATGGGGCTGGGGTTCGCCTCCATGATGGACCCGCAGAACGGGGTCCAGGTACCGGTGATCTCCCAGTTCTACCTGATTCTTGCAACCCTCCTGTTTCTCATTCTCGATGGACATCTGGTGCTGATCGGGATGCTGGTGGAAAGCTTCCACACCTTCCCGGTTGCCAGCGACGGGATCAGCCGTAATGGTGCGCTGGAGATCGTGGGTTGGGGTAGTCGCCTGTTCAGTGCCGGACTGCTGATGGCGCTGCCGGTGATGGCGGCCCTGTTGCTGGTCAACCTGGGGATGGGTGTCATCACTCGGGCCT
Source organism: Sedimenticola sp. (assembly GCA_030590525.1). GTDB lineage: Bacteria > Pseudomonadota > Gammaproteobacteria > Chromatiales > Chromatiaceae > JAUXBK01. Next base: position 8,106 of record JAUUYI010000071.1, read on the forward strand.
CGCCCCAGTTGAATATCTTTGCAGTCGGTTTCCCCATCACCATGCTGCTCGGCTTCCTGTTGATGTGGATCACGCTGCCCAGTGTCATGGAAAACTTTGAGGCCCTGCTCGATGAGGGACTCGTATTCATCAGCCGTCTGCTGCTGATCACGAGGTGACCGATGGCTGAAAACGAAGATGGCCAGGAAAAAACAGAACAACCGACGGCAAAACGGTTACAGGAGTCACGACGCAAGGGGCAGATCGCCCGCTCACGGGAGCTGAACACCATGGCCATCACCCTGGTCGGTGCGGTGGCACTGGTGACCATGAGTGACAGTCTGGGTGATGGCCTGTCACAGCTCATGCGCAGCGCATTTCAGATTCCCCGGGCGGACATGTTCGATACGCTGGCGATGCTGCGTAGATTCGCATCCGCCATGCAGGATGCACTGCTGATGTTGGCGCCAATCAT
>JAUUYI010000280.1 GCA_030590525.1 Sedimenticola sp.
ATTTTCGCCGTAAATTCTCAATATTTCGGGGCAATTTCGTAGGGGGGATAAGGCGCGCGCACAGAACTTTCGTTTTGCACGATACTTATGCGCGCCGCATCCACCAATGGTCTGACCACATGCCGCAACGCCCAGACTGGTGGATGCGCTACGCTTATCCCCCCTACGGCGTCTCCAGGCTGCCCCTTGCCTTAGAGCTATAGCTTAGACATGTAGGTAATCAGGAAATAGTTTAGATCCGCGCAGTCTATCATGGTGACGAACCCTACGTGGCGGGCCCAGGGTAGACTGGCATTGAGCGGTCAAATCTGACACAGTGGAACGGATCGAATGACAGGACGCCGAAACGTCCATAAAAAAAACAGCAGGAGATATTGAGATGAAAGTGGTATTGAAGGTGAGTGAGGCCAATGAGCCTTTCAGTTTTTCATTTATCAATGGGGAAGGGAAATCAGTCGTCAGGAGTGAGAATTACAAGGCCAGGAAAAGCGCCCTCAACGGCATCGAATCGGTGAAGAAGAACTCCCAGGTGGATGGTCGCTACGAATTTAAAGAGGCGAAGAATGGTAAATTGTTCTTCAATATCAAGGCGAGCAATGGTCAGGTGGTGGGGACCAGCATGATGTTCGATGGCGAGGCGAAGCGAGATGCCGCCATCGCTGAGCTCAAGAAAGACGGGCCTGGCGCGGCCGTCGAAGAATAAACAGCAGTGGCTTGAACAGTGGGATTGTTGAAGAGCTATGTGCTGGTTCTGATCGCGGGCTGGGTACTCTGGTTCTGGATGGATAAACCGGTGGAGCAGCCGTACCAGCGGATGCCGCCTTATGCCGCTGGGCCGATGGCAACGCCTTACCCGGGATACGCTCCGCAAACCGGCGCGGGCCTGCCTGCCGCACCGTCGGGCCAGGGCGATGATCTGATACAGACGTTCCAGCACAGCGTGAACCTGGTCAAGGCAGGTGCCTACCGGCAGAGTTTCTTCTACTTGTGGCGCCGACAGTCGTGGGTGCTGGCTGGGGTGGTCACGCTGTTCGTCTCCCTGCTGTTGCCAGGGATCGGGAGGAGTATCCGTCGTTGGCAAGGGGCGCGGCAGCGGCAGCCATGATCAGTCAGAAATCGATCCTCAAGCCGCTGCCCAGGCGTTGCTCCCGATGGATCCGGTTGTTCTGAAATTCGGCATAGATGCTGGTGCGTCTGCTGAAGTAGTGCTGCACCCCCAGGGCCCAGTTGTAGCTGTTGCTGCCGCCCTTCTCCTGGTCGCTGTACATGATCCGCAGGAGATTGTTGTTCAGCTTGTATTCACCCACCAGTGACCACTCGTAGGCGTTATCCGTCACCTGCTCCCGTTGGTACTCGTACTGGGCGATGAAAGTGAATCTGGAATAGCGGTACTTGGCGCCGACTCCCCACAGTTCCCGGTTTTCCAGACCACTGCCCCGATAATCCAGGTATGAGGTGCCGATGCTGACCGGCCCGTTGTTGAAGTCGACCGAGGCGTTCCAGATGTCCACCCCGTCGCGGCCGAGGTTCGGTGCGTCGTCTTCAGCGGCCATCACCACTCCCAGGCGGGCATTGAACCCCAGGTATTCCGGGGTGCGGTAGAGCAGCATGTCGCCCAGCCGTGTGGGACCGAGGTATTGCTCGTTCATACCATTCAGTTGCCAGACATCGCTTTTGTTCACGGCAATGTAGTGGGGCGTCCATTGGCGACCGATGGAGAGTGTACCCCAGTTACTTTTCAGTCCGGCGTAGCCCAGGCGGTTTCTAAGCGGGCCGCCGAGATTGACGCCATTGGCGGTATCCACCTCCCACTCCAGTTGGTAGATGACCTTCAAACCATCACCCAGCCGTTCCGACCCTTTCAGGCCAAAGCGGGAGGTGTGGCTCTGCACGTCCCAGTCATTTCCAGCCCGCCCTTCCCGATTGTTGTGGTCGCGGTCGGTGTAGACCAAAGCATTACGGATCCGCCCGTATACCCTGGGTTCGGCCTCTGTTACCACCGGGGTCAGCAGGGTGGTGGTGACGATCAGTGTCAGAACTGCCCGGGGCAGCCTGTTACCTTTCAAGATCATTGAGTGACCAGTCATACTGGTGGTCGTCTATCTCTGTTATCTGTTTCAGTTGTTGCAACAGTTCTGGATCGGCATAGTGTCTCAGATGCCTGATCACGCCCAGGTCGGTCTCCCCAAAGTCTGCCTTGAACCACTGGTAGATGCTGGATACGGTCAGCTTCCCGTTTTTTACCTGGGCGCCCCTGGGGTGGTTTATATAGTCATGGGCCGCCAGTTCCAGCAGCTGTTCTGTCTCCGCCGGGGTAAATGCACGGGTAAACAGGTTGGGGCAGCCGATAGAGGCGCAGTTGAGGGCATAGTGAAGACGCGGGTCTTTCCAGATGGGACGCAGGATATGGTGTTCGATGTCATCCAGACTGACCTGGCGATCCTGAATGGTAAGCAGTTTGCTGCCCCAGGGCCCGTCGGTAAACCAGCCGGGCGAGATATCGATGTCGCGTATGGAGCCCACCGGGTAGTGGTCGAGGATCACCTCTACCGTGGTCGCATTGTAGAGGTTGATCCAGTAGGCTCTCTGTTGAGATCGAGTGAGGGCCGAGACCGGTACCGCCTGCAGGCTCTTCAGGTAGCGTGTCAACTCCTGCCGCTCCGCACCGGAGACACCGCTGTAATCGACCCGGTTGACCCCACCGCTGGTGCCGGACACCCGGCGTTGGAGGAATGCCGCCCAGGGTTGGTGGTCTACCTCGATGGTGGCAGTCGTGGCATGGGGCAGCCACTCTTCCCGTAGTTCTGCCTTGGGTGCAGCGAAGACGCCCTGTAGCATGGACCACAGGAACAGGATCGAAAAAAGCCTGGCTGCTGTCATCTCATATTTTCCCCGGGGTTTGGAAACAAAGCTGTTGTCTGCACGGTCTGAATCAGCAGTCATGTTAACCGAGAGTCTGTAAATGAAGAAATTACTTTTCTGGGGCACCGCCCTGCTGGCGCTGGTCGTCACCCTCCTCGTATATGCTGGTCGTGAGCCGGGAATCGTACAGGATGAACAGCAGCCAGGGATGGCAACGGCCGTCTTTGCCGGCGGCTGCTTCTGGTGTGTGGAGTCCGGGTTCGAGGCGGTACCCGGGGTGCGGGCAGCGGTCTCAGGCTATACTGGCGGCACCCTGCCGGATCCGACCTACGCGCAGGTAGCGGCGGGCGGAAGTGGGCATCTGGAGGCGGTGAAGGTCTACTATGACCCGAAGGTGGTCAGTTACCCGGGGCTGCTGCAGGCGTTCTGGCGCATGATCGACTCAACGGACAGCGGCGGGCAGTTTGCCGATCGGGGCAGTGAGTATCGGCCTGCGATCTTTTATCAGGATGAGGCGCAGCGGGTTGCGGCTGAGAAGTCACTCGCTGCCCTGGATGCGTCAGGCCGGTATGATCGTGCGGTGGCAGTAGAGCTTCTGCCTCTGGGGAGATTCTATCGGGCGGAAGAGTATCACCAGGATTACTCTCTGAAAAACCCGGTCCGTTACCGATTCTACCGCTATAATTCCGGGCGTGACCAATATCTGGAAGGCATCTGGGGAG
>JAUUYI010000277.1 GCA_030590525.1 Sedimenticola sp.
CATCTATCTCGACGTCTCCCCCTACCAGCCCGACACCACCAACCGGATCTTCAACAATGTAATCGCCTATGGCGGTATCGGTATTCAGTTTCTCAACGACTGGACCGGCAATCTGTTCAAGGGCAACAGGCTTGAGGGGAACATCACACAGGTGATCGTCTCCGGCGGAAAGACCGCCGGTCGCAATAGTTGGGAAGGCAACTACTGGGACGACTACCAGGGCTTCGATCTGGACGGGGACGGGATTGGGGATACCCCCTATGAACTCTATGCCTACGCGGACCGGATCTGGATGGACGTGCCCGCAGCCCGTTTCTTCAAAGGTTCGCCAGTGCTCGAGGTGCTCGATTTTCTGGAGCGCCTGGCCCCCTTCTCGCCCCCCGACCTGACACTGAGGGACGAAAAACCGTTGAAAGTGGCAAGTGCGGGGCTGCAGGCATTCATCCAGGAGTCCGCCACCCAGAGGGCGCATGCCGATGAAAAGGCAGGCACGGGGTCCAGCGAGGGGGGAGGGGAGGTGCCCGGCTTCGATGCGCTCAAGGCGCTGCGTGATTCCCTGCAATGATAGAATGATAGGGAGGGTGTTCGATGAGCTATTTTATGGAGTCCCTCGCCCAGCTGTTCGGGCGCGAGCCGGCCAGGCCGGCTCCGGAAGAGATTGCGCCGGAAGTTCAGGAGATTCACCGTTACAAGAAAAAACATAAGATCACCCTGGCTGAACTGGAAGCTGAGCGACAGGCCAACCGCGAGAAGGGTGAGACAAGCCGCTGGCTGAAGCGCCGCTGGGCGGTATTGATCACGGTCAACCTGTTGTTCGTCGTCTCCTATTATTTCGACGTGCAACTGCTGGAAGGGGCGCTGACCGCTTCCCGCTTCGTCGGTTTCCACATGGCCGATCTGAACTCGGCACTGCAGGTAATGCTGGCCTTCAAGCACGTGGTGCTGAACCTCATCATCGGCACGGTCACCGTATTCGTGATCTGGCTGCTGCTGGGAGGGCGCACCTTCTGCTCCTGGGTCTGCCCTTACCACCTGCTGTCGGAATGGGGGGAGAAGCTGCATCTCTGGCTGCTCTCGAAGAAGGTCATCAAGGGCTACAGTTTTCATCGCGGCGTACGCACACTCTTCTACGTGACCTTCCTGGTATTGACATATGCTACCGGCTATACCATATACGAGGCCATATCGCCCACCGGAATTCTCAGCCGGGCACTGATCTATGGTCCGGGGGCGGCACTTCTGTGGGTGGGCTTTCTGCTGCTGTTCGAAGTGTTCATCTCTCGCCGGGCCTGGTGCCGCTACGTCTGCCCGATCGGCATGACCTACGGCATGGCAGGTTCCCTGTCGCCGTTGCGGGTGGTCTATTCACCGGATGCCTGTCTGTTTGGCGGGGACTGCCGCACCGTATGTCTGGTGCCTCATGTGCTGGATGCGACCATCATGGGTCACGCCAGAGACACCGCGGTACCGATCGGAGCTGACTGCACCCGCTGCGGTATGTGCGTCGATATCTGTCCGGCCTCGGCCATGAAGTTCGACATCAAGGGGCTCAGCAAAGTCGTTTGAGCCGGTAGCAGGGTGGAGCTTCGGCCCCCCCCTGTGCATGCGTTGCAGATGAGCGTAGTGACGCAACAGTCGGGGCGAGGTAAGCCTTTGTTCGTGCGGGTGTTGATGGAGGTCAAGCAGTAGCTGTGACAGTTGGACTATGCTGCTTCGAAGGATTGAAACTTACGCTTGAGTGCTCAGTTTGATCAAGGTTGAGCAATGAAACGGAACACTTTGTGTTGTCTATCGTCACGGTCGGTTTTCATGGCCGTTTTTTCAACAGGCAGGTGGTGATTATGAGAAAGTTGCTAGCAGTGTTTCCGCTGGTTCTGGCGGGGCTGGGTGTCACGGGAGTATCTCAGGCGGAGTCGGATGTCGACAAGCAGAAGTCGGTCGAACGGGGTGCCGCCCACTACCGGATCTTCTGTATCAACTGCCATGGCGAGAAGGCCGACGGCCATGGTCCGTTGACCGCACTGCTGAAGATCCAGCCGGCGGACCTGGCCACATTGAAACGCAGATTGAAGCCCGGGGAGTCCATCTCCGATCGTGTATTCCTGGCAGTCAGCGGACGACATGAGGTGGGAGATGGAAAGGAGAAGAAGATGCCTACCTTCAATGACAATCTGGAGATCAAGACAGTGACGGAGGTGGCCGACTTTATCGAGGTCATACAGAAGTAGTTCTTTTCAAACCTTGAAATGCAGTGGTTTTTGCGGCGATGGTTGTTGGCTTTTCCGGACTTCCGGTCCCTGTATCAACACCCGGCTGCCCGCCAGCTTCCTTCGGCGCAATCGAGGCAATTCGAGATTCTCTGCAACGATAGAGCGAGAGATGGGACATGAGTGACAAGAGCAAGACGGCAAAGAAGGGCAAGGTTCCCCTGTCGCCGAAAAGACGGGAGCAGAACCGGCGGGAGTTTATCCGCACCTCGGTGCTGGCCGCAGGCGTCATGGGATTCTCCCTGCTGGGGTTCATCCCTGTCGTTCAGGGCACCTCCCTGCGGTTACGTCCGCCGGGCGCCTTGAAGGAACCGCTGGACGAGCAGAAGTTCCTTGCCTCCTGTATCAAGTGCGGCCAGTGCGTGCAGGTCTGCCCGGTGGAGGCGATCAAGCTCGCGGATCTGGATGAGGGGTTAGGTATCGGCGTCCCCTATATCGATGCCCGTGCGCAGGCCTGTGACTTCTCCTGCGACGGCCTGCAATGTGTGCTGGCCTGCCCGACGGGGGCCCTGACCCACGAGCTGGACTACCCGGCGGATACCCGCATGGGATTCGCCCGCCTGGACCGGCCAAAGAAATGCCTTGCCATTCAGGGCAAGGGTTTCAAGGGGCAGGCCCGGGGTCCGGATTTTACGGGCATCCTGCGTTACCAGGAGATCGATCGCTGGAAGCCCATCCCGGTGGCCGATTATCCCTACGACCTGGAGCTGTGTGATCTCTGTGTACGCCAGTGTCCGATCGAGATCCGGATCGCCGACTGTGCGAAACAGGATGCCGATCAGGATCGGACCAATCAGGCGCTGGTGGCCCAGAGGGTCGGCAATGAGTGCCCGCCGCTGCATGCCATCGCTCTTGAGCCCATCGACAACGGGGATGGGGTGACCCGCATGCAGCCGGTGATCAAGGCGGGGTGTGTCGGCTGCGGCGTGTGCGAGATGATCTGTCCGCCAGAGCCGCCGGCGATCGTTATCGATATCGACAAGACAACGGACACGGTGAGAGGTTGACATGAGCTATATCATCGAATCCTTGCGGCTGCTGCTCGGAGGAACTCCCAGAAAACCGGAATCCCATCATCGCGCCGATGCGGTGAACGAGCGCTACACGGAGAAACGCAAGACCCGTCTCACCAAGGCGGCCCTGGAAGAAGCGCGTGATGAGCACAAAAAAGGCTCTTGCTACAAATGGCAACGACGCCGTTGGGCAACCCTTATAATCGTCAACCTGCTGTTTGTGGTCTCCTACTATTTCGATGTGCAACTGCTGGAAGGGGCCTTGACGGCCTCCCGCTTCGTCGGTTTTCACATGGCCGATCTCAACTCGGCGCTGCAGG
>JAUUYI010000083.1 GCA_030590525.1 Sedimenticola sp.
CGCGCAGTATATTGGTTTCACAAGGAAATTTCCGAAGGAGCGGCGTATCGGTGACTACGGCCGACTGACGACTGCATGGATGCAGGAGGTAGAGCAACGCATGGAGCAGTTGCCGAGGAAATATTCCGTGTGTAATCAATGGACAAGAGAGATCAAGCACAATTTGTGAAAAATGCGGGTTAGCTTCGTCCGGATGAAACGGATAACAGAGGGGGGAAGGGAACTTTCCTCCTTTTTTTATGATATTAATCACATCTAATATTTATAATTCGCATTGTTTTGGTAGGGGTGGTCGGTAGACTGAGGTCAACGCAGTATTTGCCCTTTTCAGTTCCTGGGTCCTGCTGCAGGCGGGGAGAGGTGCTGTTCTAATTTCATCTGATCTTTCAGGAGAAACTCCGTTGAGTGATAATCAGCAGACAAAACGGGATGCGGCAGTAGATGAGCTGTATGAAGAGGCCGGGCACTGGGAACTGAACACAGGTGGCGAGACTATCCATGCCAAACGAATGCCTGGCAAGTGGCGTACCCGCAAATGGTTGGCCAATGCGTTCTGGCTGTTTCTCTTTCTAGGCCCCTATCTGCGTTGGGGTGACCGGCAGGCGGTGTTGTTCGATATTCCCAACCGCCAGTTCCACATCTTCGGTGTTACTGTTCTGCCCCAGGATTTCTGGATGCTGGCCTTGCTGCTGCTCTTTTTCGCTATTCTGCTGGCGGTGGTGACGGCGATGGCGGGCCGGGTCTGGTGTGGCTTCTTCTGCTTCCAGACCGTCTGGACCGATGTCTATACCTGGATCGAGGAGAAGCTGGAGGGTGCCCCGGCCAAGCGGCGCAAATTCGACAAGGCGCCGTGGACCTTGGATAAGATTCGGATATTGGCGACTAAGCACATCCTCTGGTTGCTGATCGGTTTTCTGACGGGTGTCGCATTCGTGGGCTGGTTCGTCGATGCCTTTCAGTTGTGGTATCAGATATTCACCTTCGCCCTCTCCACGACGGTCCTGACGACCCTTGTGATGTTTACCGCCGGTACCTATGTTCTGGCCGGTTTCCTGCGGGAGCAGACCTGTTTCTGGCTCTGCCCCTATGCCCGTATTCAGGCGGTGATGGTGGACAACTCCACAGCGGTTCCCACCTATGATGTTCACCGGGGGGAACCCAGAGGAAGGGTGAAGAAAGGTCAGGTAGAGGCGGATCGCAGCACCGGTGACTGCGTTGACTGCAACCAGTGCGTGGCGGTCTGCCCGACGGGGGTGGATATCCGCCACGGCCAGCAGGCGGGCTGCATCATGTGCGGGCTCTGCATCGATGCCTGTGATGCAGTGATGGATAAGCTTGGTCGACCGACGGAATTGATCCGCTACGAATCGCTCGATGTGCTCAATGGTAAAGAGGGCCGCCCCCTCTACAAACGTCCACGGATCTGGGTCTATGGTGCTGTGCTTACCCTGGCGCTGACGGGGATCGCCTATGGCCTCGCCTCCATCGATGCGATCGAGATCAAGGTGCTGCACGCCCGGTTACCCCTGTATGTGCTGCAGAGTGATGGTTCTATCCAGAACAAGTACACCATCAAGGTACTGAATAAAACCAGTGAGGACGTAGATGTCACCCTGACTGCATCCGGACTCAAAGGCCTGGTGCTGGTAGGGGCAGACGAGCCGGTGATCGCCCGTCATGGCAGGGTGACACCGCGGACCCTGTTCGTCCGGGTTCCGCCTCAGAGTCTTACCGGGGAGTCCGTGCCGTTGCTGTTCCGGGCAGAAGGCCAGGACAGCGAGGGGTCGGTATTCGTCAACGAGCGTGTGAGCGTTTTCATCGGCCCGAAGCGTTAATCCTATCTGCAGTAGCGGAAAAAAGGGCGGGCCTCACAGGCCCGCCTTTCCTGTTTATTATTTCCGCGGCCCTGAACTCCCTTTACCCCCAACCCTCTTCCTGGGGGGGATGGCCGAAAGCCGACCGAATGGTTGATCGATCCGGCTTTTAGCCTAAGGGCTCGCATCGAACGGTCATATTTACATGAGAGAATCTGACATGACGAATAAACAATCTGCCTGGCGCAGCCCCTGGGTCATCGGCTGGGTGGGGTTGCTGCTGCTCTTTTTCATATTCAGCGGTGTGCGGATCTATCTGGCGGTGACCTCCAGTCCCGGACTGGTGGACGAGAACTACTATGAGCGGGGTGAGGCGCTGTCCAGGAATCGGCTGCAGCGGGAGGCCCGTAACCCGGGCTGGGAGATGCGGCTCGAGGCACCGGAGTTTGTCGATATCGGCAAACCGACCCAGTTTGGTTTCCGGGTGTCAGACAGGGAGGGGAGGCCAGTGGCTCCGGATTCGGTTACCTTCTACGTCTACCGTCCGGCCGATTCGAGCCTCGACTTCTCCAAGCCGATGCGGCTGGTAGAGCCGGGTCACTATACGGTCGAGGCCAGTTTTCCCTTGCTTGGCGTATGGGATATTCTGGTCAGTTCCACCCACGATCAGGACGAATACAATATCCCCCACCGGATCAGCGCCGGCGTAAAATAGCCCGTTTGGCGCAGTGAATAGAGCGGCGGATACTGTTAATAGACCGATAATAGACCGACAAATGAAGATATCCCGGAGTGTCTCAGTATCTGATCAATACCTGTTTTATCCGCATCGATCCGTGGCTGAATATCTCTTGACCCGGATCCTATGAGCACGGTTGATGACCAGGCCCCCGTCAGCGAAACGCAATGTTTCCACTGCAGCTTGCCGGTGCCCCCGTCGGAGCGGGTGACGGCCGAGATCGAGGGCAGCGAGCGTGAATTCTGTTGCACCGGCTGCAAGTCGGTGTGTGAGGCGATCTACGCAGCGGGTCTCGAGGGATTCTATCTACGCACCCCGGAGGGGTTGCTGCTGGCACCCCCGCCAGAGCTCCCCAGAGAACTTGCCCTCTATGATCTGGACGAGGTGCAGGAGGAGTTCGTCGATGGGCTCGGGGAGAGCCGTGAGATCAATCTGCTGGTAGAAGGGATCCACTGTGCTGCCTGTGTCTGGCTGATCGAGAACAGCCTCCAGTCCGACCCCGGTATCCCGGAGGCCCGGGTCAACCTCTCCGGGCGTCGGCTCCACGTCAAGTGGAATAACAACCGGGTGAAACTCTCCAGCATCCTCCAGCGTCTTGGCAGAATCGGCTACGCGGCCGTTCCCTTCGACCCGGACACGGCGGAAGGCAGCTTGAAACGGGAAAACCGGCAGCTGCTCTACCGCATGGCTTTCGCCGCCTTCGCTATGATGAACCTGCTCTGGGTCTCCATCGCCCTCTACGCGGGGGCCGATAAGGGTGAATTTCGTTCCCTCTTTCACTGGGTTGGTTTCGCGCTCGCCACCCCCACGCTGCTCTATTCGGGCTATCCCTTCTTCAAGGGGGCCTGGATCGGTCTGCGCACTCTTCACCTGGGAATGGATTTGCCCATTGCCATCGGTGCCGGCATCACCTACCTCTATTCTGTCTATGTCACGGTGACCGGCACCCAGACGGGTGAGGTCTACTACGACACGCTGGTCAACTTCCTGTTCGTGATTCTTGTGGGCCGTTATCTGGAGGCCATTTCGAAGCGCCAGGCGGTCTCCTCCACCCAGCGCCTGCTGGATCTCCAGCCACGGGTGGCCACTTTGCTGCAGGACGGGGAGGAGAAGATCGTCCCCATTCGCTCGGTCAAGGGGAGGGAGACTGTATTGGTAAGACCCGGTGCACGCGTCCCGGTGGATGGAACGGTTATCGAGGGGCACAGTTCAGTCGATGAGGCGATGTTGACCGGGGAGTCAGAGCCGGTTACCAAGGGCACAGGGGATCGGGTCTCTGCCGGCACCGTCAACGGTCATGGCATGATGCAGATCCGGGTGGAGGGGGTGTTGAGAGACACTGCCCTGGGCCGCATCATCGGTCTTGTCGAAGAGGCGCAGGCCAGTAAGGCGCCGATCCAGTGCCTAGCCGACCGGATCGTCCCCTGGTTCGTCGCTATCACCCTTGGACTGGCGGCCCTGACCTTTGCCTGGTGGTCAGGTGACAGCATCGAAAAGGGATTGATGGCGGCTACCGCGGTGCTGATCATTACCTGTCCCTGCGCCTTTGGGCTGGCTACGCCGATGGCGATCGCCGTGGCATCCGGGCTCGGGGCACGCCACGGTATCCTGGTAAAGAACGGTGCAGTGCTGGAGACCCTCTCCAGTATCGACCGGTTCGTGTTCGACAAGACCGGCACCCTGACGGAGGGGAAAATCGGCGTTACCTCACTGGCGACTGTAGAGTGGCAGTGGCAGACAGGTAGCGGGGATATGCCGGAGCAGATCCAGGATCTGCTCAGATATATGGCAGCGGTGGAGCGCTATTCGGAGCACCCGGTAGCCCACGCCCTGCTGGCGTGTGCCGAGCGGGAGGGTGTGGAGTTCGGTCGACTCTCCGCCAGTGAGTTCGATAACCGCCCCGGCTTTGGTGTGGCGGCACTAGTGGATGGTCGCCGGGTGGTGATAGGGAATGACGCGTGGATGGAGCTGAATGGAGTAATCCGGGAGCCACGGCTGAAACAGCAGGGTGAGCAGCTGGATGAGCTGGGCAGCGGTTCGCTACTGTGTGCGATGGATGGCCAGGAACTGGCCCTGATCGGGCTGGAGGATAGAGTCAGAGCAGATGCCCCGGCCCTGATCCAGGCGCTGAAGGGCGAGGGCATGCAGTTGATACTGCTCACTGGCGACCGGTGGCGGACCGCGCAGACGATCGCCCATCGTCTGGGGGGGATGGAGGTGATCGCAGAGGTGCAGCCGGAAGAGAAGGATCAAGTGATCTCACAGCTGCAGGCGGATGGTGGCCGGGTGGCGATGGTGGGTGACGGGGTAAACGATGCCCCGGCGCTGGTGCGGGCGGATGTGGGGATAGCCCTGGGGAGCGGTACCGACGTCTCCATCGCCAGTGCCGATATCGTTCTGATCAGCAATGAGTTGGAGAAGGTGCGTCTGGCGGCGGCCCTCTCTCGTCGTACCCTGCGCACTATCCGGCAGAACATCGGTCTCTCCATCACGTATAATCTGATCATGGTGCCCCTGGCGATGGCGGCGTTCGTCACACCACTGGTGGCGGCGGTCTCCATGCCGGTGAGTTCCTTGCTGGTGATCGGTAACGCGGCCAGGATCAGGACCTTGTTCCGGGGGCAGTAGGGAGGGTTTCCTGGAAAAGCCTTTAAATCTATTAAAGTCAAAGGCGTTCTCGCGCAAAGACGCAAAGGCGCAAAGGAAAACAAAAATCCTGCTTTTGGCCTGGGTGGCCTGAGAAGGCTGCTGTACTACTGAAGAAGAACTTGAGTTGCTCTCCCGACCGGGAAATCAGTGCTTTCGGTACCCGCATCACCTGGAGAATTATCAATTGGCATAGCTGCCATTCGATGTCACAGATACTGACAAAAAGCAGCGGTGTAGGAAGCATTTTTCAGGTTTTTGGTTTTTGTTTTTAGATTTTCTTTGCGTCTTTGCGTCTTTGCGCGAGAATGCTTTTTGTTTTTGTTTTTGTTTTTCGGGCCTTATGATCATTCAGACGCACCTTTACACGAGATATTTACCCCGGAAATTGGTTTAATAGGGCATTCTCGAAGCGGGGTGCGGTAATCTCTGAAGGGTATCTGGTATGGATGTAATCTACGGTTTGATTCCCGGTATGATCCTGCTCGGACTGCTGGCGGTCGGGGTCTTTTTCTGGGCAGCCAGGAGCGGCCAGTTCGATGATCTCGAAGGAGAGGCGAGCCGGATCCTCATGGATGACGACGACCTGCCGCCAAAGAGAGAAGCGGTCGGATCTGTAACGGAAAAAGATGATACCTCGAAGGAGGGTGGTGGATCGTCCACCAGCTGAGTCCCGGGGGTGACGGAGCCTGAAAATATATTATCTCTATCTGATGGCCGGAGTCCCATGAAGCCGAAAGCCGCACTGGAGACGCTGGAGCGGTTCCTGCCCCGTCTGAAAGCTCGCAGAGAAGCGTTGCAGGCGGCGGATCAGATGGTCCATGATGATGCTACACACACCCTGAGTTATGCCGCCGCTCTACTGCGGCGCTCCACCCTGGATCCAGAGGCGGCCGGAATACCGCTTCAGCTAGCTGTCATTGGTCCCACCCAGTCGGGCAAGAGTACCATCGTCAATATCCTGCTGGGGACGGAGGCAGCGGTGCCCAGTCCGCTGGCAGGTTATACCCGTAACGCCCAGGGTTTCAGCACCCGCCTGGTGGATCCGATACTTGAGCATGGCCTGACACTGCAGTTCCCGGGTTGGCACCGGATAGAGGATATATCCCGGGAGACATCCAATCCAGACGGCTACTCCCTGACCGGGATCGAGGGGAGTGAAACGCTCTCCCAGCAGCCGCTGATCGTCTGGGACACACCGGATTTCGACTCGATCAGCTCCCGGGCATACCGGGACATCGTGCCCGAGGTGTGCGCCATGGCAGACCTGATCCTGCTGGTGGTGAGCCGGGAGAAGTATGCAGACCAGTCGGTGTGGCGCATGCTGCGGCTGCTCGCCCCCATCGAGACACCGTTGCTGATTTGTCTGAACAAGACGGATGAAGAGTCCGCAGCGATACTGCGAGGTTCCATTGAAGAGCGGTTGGCGGCAGAGTCCATCGGGTGTGCCGCCATTCTCAACTATCCCTTTGTGCAGGGCGATAGCGGCGCTCAGATTGCAGACGCGGTGATCAGGGCCCTACAGGATGCCGTCGCCGGGCAGTTGCCCCGATCCCCGACCCTGCCGGCACAGGAGCGGTTGGGGAAACTGTTGCTTAACCACTGGGGGGAGTGGACCGGAGCCCTGCGTCAGGAGGTCAATGCGGCGGTGACCTGGCAGGCGGAGGTGGAGACAGGGCTGCTGGAGGCGCTGGAGCTCTATCAGCGTGACTACCTTCAGGATCCCCACTATGACGAGACACTGAAGCGCGCCATCGTGCACCTGCTGGAACTGCTCGAGCTGCCGGGTGTCGCCGCTGCCCTGATCCAGGTGCGTCAGGTATTGACCTGGCCCGCCAGAAAGGTCCTCAGGATGTTCAGCAGTGGCGGGGGTGAAGCGGAGAAGAAGGGGCGGGAACAGGAGATCGGAGTGCTGAACGACGCCGCCTCTCACCTGCTGCTACAGTTGCAACACCGGGCCGGTGAGCACGCCCTGGCGGCCAGCGGGAGCACCGGTCTGTGGTGGCGCAACCTGCTGCAGCAGGTCGAGCGGAGCAGGCTGGCGCTGGAGCGGACCTTCGCCGGTGAGCTGGTCGAATATCAGGAACGGTTCGAGGTAGAGATTGAGCGGGCGGGTGAGGAGCTGTTTCGCTATCTGGAACAGCACCCGGCTACCCTCAACAGCCTGCGGGTAGCACGGGTCACGACCGATGCCGCAGCCGTGGGGATCGCCATCAAGACGGGCGGGATCGGTTTTAACGATTTGATCCTCACGCCGGCCATGCTCTCCTTCACCACCATGCTGACGGAGAGCGCAGTGGGTCGCTATATGCACACAGTGGAGGCTGATTTGAAGCAGCGGCAGCTGGAGGCAGTAAGGGAAGAACTGCTCGGTGGGGTGCTGAAACAGCAGCTGCTGGGGATTACACAGAGCATGTCCCGGCAAGGATGCTATGCCATTCCGAGTGAGGAGCTGGCAGAGGCGGAACGGGCGCTGGCGACATTGAACCCAGGGTATGTGCCTGGGAACAACAAAATGGCCGCGGATTGATCACGGAAACGGTTACCATTCATGAATGACGATTTCGAGGACAAATACCTGGCACTGAAGCAGTGGGCCGAGGCGGCGGCCGCCGCAGGCTGGCTCTCACCCCGGGAACTGGAGGCCTTGGGTCACGTGGAGCGCCAGCAGGCTGAGGCCATTTTTGCCCGGTGTGCTGAGCGGCCTCTGATCGTCGCCTTCTTTGGCGGGACCGGGGTGGGGAAGAGCAGCCTGCTCAATCGTCTGGCCGGGGACGAGA
>JAUUYI010000021.1 GCA_030590525.1 Sedimenticola sp.
AGAAAGATTGCCAGCAGCTCCGCATCCGTGAGGGCGGCGGGTCCCCGCTGCAGTAGTTTTTCTCTTGGCCGCTCTTCTGCGGGCCAGTCGCTGATTCCCATGCTCCACTCCCTGTGGTCGTGTTCATCCCTGACCTGCAGATTAAATCAGAGCAACAGCAATCTCCAGCGCTAATCCGGGTTATCTTTGTGGAACTGTTTCAGGGATATCAAATATAGAGGGAGCCAGAATGAGGGGTCCGGTACTATAATTCTGAGTTCTTACTTCTGACTTCTGGCTTCTGATATGAATGGTAAACGGGTGCTGGTTGGGGTGACCGGTGGGATCGCCGCCTATAAATCGGTGGAGCTGGTGCGCCTGCTGCGCCGGGCGGGCGCTGAGGTGCAGGTGGTGGTGACCCGCGCGGCAACCGAATTCATCACCCCTATGACCCTCCAGGCCATCTCTGGCAGGGTGGTACGCCAGCAGCTCTTTGATCCGGTCAATGAAGCGGCGATGGGGCACATAGAGCTGGCCCGTTGGGCCGACCTGGTGCTGGTGGCGCCGGCCAGCGCAGACTTCATGGCCCGGTTGGCCGCCGGTATGGCCGATGACCTGCTGACGACACTCTCTCTTGCCACTGAGGCACCGCTGGTCCTGGCTCCGGCCATGAATCGAGCCATGTGGCGTAATCCGGCCACCCGGGAGAATGTGGCCCGGTTGATTCGGCGGGGTATCCGAATGTGGGGGCCGGCTGTCGGCGATCAGGCGTGCGGGGAGCAAGGGCCGGGTCGTATGCTGGAGCCCGCGCAGTTGATCGACCAGGTACAGCGTCTGCTGGCCGGCGGTCTATTTTCCGATGTGCAGCTCCTGATTACCGCCGGCCCCACCCGGGAGGCCATAGATCCCGTCCGTTTTCTGAGCAATCGCAGTTCCGGCAAGATGGGGTATGCCCTGGCCCGCTCGTTCGCTGCTCAAGGGGCACTGGTGACCCTGGTCAGTGGCCCGGTCTCCCTGCAGGAACCCCCGGGAATCAACTGTGTCCAGGTAGAGACAGCACTACAGATGCGGGCAGCAGTAATGGAGCGAGTGGCAGCCTGCAATATCTTCGTGGCCTGTGCGGCGGTGGCAGATTACCGGCCGCTGGAGGTGATGGCGAGGAAGATAAAAAAGCAGGCACAGCGTCTGAGGATCGAACTGATACGAAATCCGGATATACTGGCTGAAGTGGCAGCCATGGATGTTGCACCCTTCACTCTGGGGTTTGCGGCAGAGACCGAGCGGCCGGTAGAGCAGGCAGAGCAGAAGCGCATAAGTAAAGGCGTGGACGCGATTGCCGCTAATCTTGTAGCTGCAGCCGAAGGTGGGTTCGAGCGGGATGAGAATGCACTGACCCTGCTATGGGAGGGAGGTCGGAAGCAGCTGCCAATGATGGAAAAAGGCCTGCTGGCAGACGAACTGGTGAAGCAGATGGCGGAGATCTATGCAAAAAAAGGTTGAACTGAAGATCCTCGACCCTCGGTTGGGAGAGGCATTCCCCCTGCCCGGGTATGCCACCGGGGGGGCAGCAGGTATGGATCTGCGGGCGATGCTGAATGCGCCACTGGAGATCGGGCCTGGCGAAACCCGTCTGATCCCCACGGGGATGGCGATTCACATCGCAGATCCGGGGCTGGCTGGCGTGATATTGCCGCGCTCCGGACTGGGCCATAAGCATGGCATCGTGCTGGGGAATCTGGTGGGGCTGATCGATTCGGACTATCAGGGTCAGCTGTTTGTCTCCTGCTGGAATCGAGGGAAGGAGCGGTTCCATATCGAAGTGGGGGAACGGATTGCGCAGCTGGTGATGGTGCCGGTGGTGCAGGTGGCGTTCGATCTGGTGGAAGAGTTCGAGGCATCACCGCGAGGAATCGGGGGGTTTGGTCACTCGGGAAGGCATTAACTGTAAGGGCCACGGGTAAGAATAAATTATACCGTAATTTATTTTTTCCGCGGCCCTGACCTGGGGCAGAGATAGGAATTGGATGTTTAAAAGGAAGAAGTCCAGCGTAGATAGAGCGGGTGGAAGCACTGCGGGTGGCGCCGGACCCACAGGGGTCAGTGTGGGGTGGTCTGCCACCGTGTTATTCCTGTTGATTGCACTGGCGCTGGTCCTTTCCGGCGGGGTCATCTTTGTACAGCAGCAGCGGCAGGCACAGCAAGCCGAGTTGTCCCAGGCACGCCTTGCCGCCGCAGTGGTGGCCGATCGGCTATCCGGTCATATCGCTCTCTATAACGTGATTCTGGAAAAACGGGCACGCAGCCGAGTGCTTGCAGGGTTGCTGCAGAAGCAGGAGAGAGGCAGGATTCAGGGCCAGGAGAAGCTTCTCGTTCAGCTCCTGCCGGAGGTGCAGGGGGTGCGCTATCTACCCTCGAGCCTGGATCAGGCCGAGCCTGATTTCGTGCAGAAAATGACCTTTGCAGAGCTGGATATGTTCCGCCAGGTCAGGAGTACAGCCCGAACGGCACTGGCAGAGGTGCACCAGCCGGGCACCGGGCGCCAATATATAGCGCTTGCTTCACCCATCATCGATCCACTGCAGGGTGAGCTGGTGGGTGTTGCCCTTCTGGCCCTCTCATTCGATGCCTTTAATCAGGCTTTGGCCACTGTCGGCAAGTCTGCTGGCTACTATGAACTGCAGCAAGTGGTCGAGAAAGAGTCAGTGGCACTCCTCCGGAGCAAGGAGAAAGCTGCAGCAGGGGAGATAGATGGGACTGTTCCGGTGCAGGGGAGTATCTGGCGGGTCGCTTACTGGCCTGATGGTGCGGATGGCATACTGGGAGAGTTGTTGTTACCTGCGGTGCTGATGGTGGTGCTGGCGATCATAGGTGCTCTGGTGCTGTTTTGTGCGTCACGTTTGCAGCGGGCTTTGAAGTGGGACGGGGTTGCTATCGTAAGCCTGGTTGAACAGATGATGGCGGGCAATTCCGTTCAGTTGTTAACTCGCACCCGCCTTTCTGAACTGCGTATGACCGTGGAAGAACTGGCTAAACTCGGGTTGCGCACGAGTCAGGGCCCCAGGCTGCGGGAGGGTGACACAGATGCGATTGAGGTAACGCACGAAGAAAGTATCGGTATACCCAGTCAGAAGATTGCCCCCCGTACAGGCGAGGAGGAGAGTGCATTGCCGGTGGTGACAGATATACCCCCGGAATGCATATTCCGTGCCTATGATATCCGTGGGGTGGTAGGGGAGACCCTGACAGCGGCATATATCGAGGTCATCGGCCAGGCGATCGGCAGCGAAGCCGCGGCAAAGGGCGAACAGACAGTGATCGTTGCCCGTGATGGTCATGACTCCAGCGAGGAGTTGGGCGATGCCCTCTGCAGGGGCCTCATGGCAAGTGGGCGGGATGTGGTGGATCTGGGATTGGTGCCAACACCCGTACTCTACTTCGCTACACACTTTCTCGACAGCAAATCCGGGGTGATGGTGACCGGGAGTAACAATCCGGCAGGGTACAATGGCCTGAAGATAGTCATCAATGGTGAGACGCTGCTCGCAGAGGCGATTCAGGGGTTGCGGCAGCGTATTATTCAGGGTGACCTGCAACGGGGTGACGGGGATCTGCAGAAGCAGGATATGGTACCCGGCTACCTGGGACGCGTCACCGATGATATCCAGCTACTGACGCCACTGAAACTGGTGCTGGACTGTGGTAACGGGGCGGCTTCCGTGATCGCTCCGACCCTGCTCCGGGCACTGGGTTGCGAAGTGATCGAGCTGTTTTGTGAGGTGGATGGAAGTTTTCCAAATCACCATCCGGACCCGAGCCAGCCGGAGAACATGAAAGATCTGATCGAGGCGGTGAAGGCTCAGGGCGCCGATCTAGGTGTCGCCTTCGACGCTGATGCCGATCGACTGGGGGTGGTAGATTCCGAAGGCAACATCATCTGGCCCGACCGCTTGTTGATGCTGCTGGCACGGGACGTCCTGATGCGCCAGCCCGGGGCGGACGTGATCTATGACGTCAAGTCGAGCCGTCACCTTGCAGGGGAGATTCTTGCTTATGGCGGTCGGCCCATCATGTGGAAATCGGGACACTCCCCGATCAAGGCCAAGCTCAGGGAGACAGGGGCACTGCTGGCGGGAGATATGAGTGGCCACATCTTTTTCGGGGAGCGCTGGTATGGGTTCGATGATGGGTTATACGCCTGTGCCAGGCTGCTGGAGGTGCTCTCCGCTGAAGGCGTCAGCAGCGCAGAGGTGTTTGCCCAGTTGCCCGAGAGTCTGGCCACGCCGGAACTTATCATGCGGGTACCTGAAGGTACGGCTGCCGGCCTGGTAACTCAGTTCATCGATCGGGGGGAATTCCCAAGCAGTAAACAGATCACCATTGATGGTATCCGAGTGGAGTTTGGCGATGGCTGGGGATTGGCTCACCCCTCCAATACCACCTCGGCCGTCACATTTCGTTTCGAGGCGGACAGCCAGGCAGTCATGGATCGTATCCAGCAGTTGTTCCGGGAACGTTTTCACGCCATCGAACCGGGGTTGAATCTACCGTTCTAGGACTGCCTGTTACCCGTAAAAGGTGGCTGAACCTGTTGCCCTGAATAGTGCATGCTCGCCACATGATCACACAAAACCAAATCAAGCGGACGCTATCGACGCCCGAGAACATAGAATATATTCACCACAGACTCAGGGTTCGCTGCAGAATCAATTCACATTGTGGAACCCTGATCTATCCTGCAAATCACTCTCTTCCTGCCACATCCATTCGATCAGAAAGCAACCGGTGGAAAAGCGAATGCAGTACCTGGGCCTTGACGGGTTTTGAGATGCAGTGGCAGCGCTCCTGGCAAAACTCCTGTGCGGCTACACCGGATAGGTCGCGGCCACTATAGAGCACTACAGGGAGCCCGGGATGATTACGCTGGAGATGACGTATTACGCTGGTTCCCACACCATCCGGCAAGTTGTAGTCAAGGAGGGCCAGTTCGAAACTGCTTTTTTCAGAGGCAATAAAGGCCTCCCTGCAGTTGGCGGTAGCGGTCACTTCATAACCCAACTCCTCCAACTCCCAGCACAGCATCGTCCTCAATGCACGGTCATTCTCTACGATCAGCAGGCGGGTCATTGTGCTGGCTCATTGTCGCGGGCCTATGCGGCCAGGGCGTCACGCAGCTTGCGGCGGGCACGGAACAGCCGGGTACCGACACCGGCAGAGGAGATTCCCAGCTGGGATGCAATCTCTTTCTGTGAATAACCCCCGATCACCTGTTTGACCAGGGGCTCCCGATACTCAGCGGGCAGATCATCGATGGCGCGGCGCAACACGAATGCCTCGGTGGAGGTGTCGTAGCTCTTTTCCCGGGTGCCCAGCTCTTCCAGAGGAATATTGGATTCCTGAGGCTGGTAGCGCTCAAAGCGGCGCGCATTCTCGCGGCGCAGAATGGTCAACAACCACCCCTTGGCCGCTTTGATGTTCTGCAGCTTATCGAGCGACTTCCAGGCCCGCAACAGGGCCTCCTGCACCAGATCCTCCGCGATGTGCCGATCTCCCGCCAGCCAATAGGCGTAGCGTCTCAGATCCGTTTCGTAGCGGGCGAAGAGTTCATTGAAAAGGTGTTCACGGTCACTGCCCTTCGGTGCCGGTTGCTGATCCCATCCATTCTCTACCAAAGCGAGGTTGTTCATTGCTGGCTCCTGCCTGTATTTGCTTCGTCTGTGTATGTACCCGATACATTGCAGGAGGCATGCCAACACTTAACTCATTGTAATATATGGTATAATTTAAATCTCCATCGCCCTTGACGTAACGCATCGTTATAACGGTTCGTTACAGTTGACGAATCGTTACGGATTTTTCTCTCATCGTAAAAAAGGTGCAGAAGGGGTAAGGGCTTGCGAAATAATAAGTCCCTGAAGGAGGGACGCCGTAGCCTGGTGTATCCGTTCCACTTGGTACACCCTGCATTTTAGCTCTTGTAGGTTGATGCTGAGCCCGCGAAGCCCAACACAGAATTCGCAATGAAATGTCGGGCTTCGTTCCTCAGCAGCGCCAACCTACAACCCGGAGATCAGAATATTTGAGGCTACTCCAGCTCGATGGTATAGACCACTTCCGCCCCGCTCTTTTCTGCACTGCTGATGGATTCGATACTCCACCGGCGGCTCAGGCGATAGCGGCCGACAAACTCTTTCTGGTCGGTTTCCATGCTGGTTCTGGTCCCCACTGAAAACCTGTCAGTCAAATTGGCGCCAAAATAGGCCCGGGTGGTGGAAGCACTGCCCTCACCCTTGAGATGGCCGGTCAGCAGCAGACTGAGGGCATCCTCCTCAGTCATGTTCGGATCCGAGGAATAGCCAATGAACTTCGATTTTTTTGCGCTCCCGGTGACCCTTACGCCTACGGTCATGTCATCGATATAGCGGCTTGCCTTGATATCGAACCCCGGGTTGCTCAAGGGACCACCGGCGTAAAAGAGCCGTCCCCGCTCGATATTGAGCTCCTGTCCCAGTGCGCGAAACGAACCCTGAATGATGACCAGCTCACCATTACCGACCAGAAGTCGCCCCGGCTTGCTGGAGACGGTCAGCCTGCCACCAAGATCTGCATTCAGACCAAAACCACGGAAGTGGACCTTTTTCCCCAGTTCCACTGTAACCCGGGCATGGATGGGAAGCCCACTGCCGCCCGTAGCCCCCGCCTCATCCGCAGTGATAATGACCACATCGGGCGAGAGCTTACGGGCACTGCCGGGGATACTATCGAGTATCAACCGGGCCTCGGGTAGCCGCAGCGTCCCGGTCACCTCCACGCCTTTACTACCATGCTCAACTCGAATGTCCGGCGACACCAGGAGCTGAATATTGGCCAGATCGACGGCCTGAAAGCGTTCTCCGCGAATACTCAGGGATGCAGGCCAACCCTGCTGACGCTCCAGACTCAGGTAGCCATCGATCTGTAGCCGCCCGGGGCCGGAACTCAGGCCGCCACTGATCTGCAGCCGCTCGCTGCCGTTACCGGTGAGGTGTAACTCGATGTCTTGAAGTGTGATCCCGGTGAGCGGAAGCTGCGCCTTTTCCATCTCCAGATCTATGCTGCCCTTTACTACCGGTGCACCGACCACACCACCGAGGGTCAACCGGCCATCGATGGTGCCCTGGGTCTCCTGTAGCTCTGGCACTAAAGCGGATAACAGGCCCAGCTGCTTGATCTGAAACCTGACGGCCCCTTGCAGGGGTGCCCGGATCGGGGTCTGCTCCAGGGGCTGGCGAGGAATATCCAGCTCCCCGGATGCGCCGCTGTCACCCACGGCCAGTTCCCAACGGGCGGTCAACCGCTCCCGGCCCAGCTCTGCATCGACCCGCCCACCACGATACTGCAGGTGGATCAGATGACCACTATCGACCTGATAGCTCAGTTCTCCTGGCCGCAGGACGACGCTAAGCCTGGCCGTCGGCCGTGGGGCCAGATCTACATCCAGGTCTGCCTCCACCATCCCCTCCAGCTGCGTAATCTCCTTGGGTAACAGGGGGCGCAGCTGCTCCAGGGAGAGGCCGCGCAGAGTTGTTGAAGCGTGCCCGGAGGAGGGCGCCCATACCACCTCTGAGCAGACAGCGGCATCACCCTGCTGCAGACACAGGGGGGCCAACTTCAGTGCCTCCGCAGCGATGCCCAGGGCAGCCGGACGCTCCAATCTCCAGGCCCCGAAATCCCGCCCCTCCAGATCCAGCTGCTGGATATTTCCCTGCCAGCGGTTGCGGGTCTGCTGGAATGCCCCCTGAGCCGCCAGTTCCAGGTGGCCTCGGGCATGCTCGATATCAATCCGGATACGGTGCTTCTCCAGAGGGCCGGTGAGTACCAGAGAAGCGGCATCGATCTGCTGGCCGGCCGCCTCCAGGCCCTGTGCCTCGACCACGATTCGGGACTCCATCTGCGGCTCAGGGGCAAGGGCGAGATCCATCTTTAGACGCTGGAAACTCAACGTGTGGTACGCCACTGCCTCCCCCTCCAGGATACCCACGATCTCAGGCATCTGTCCGCTGCCTGCGAGCCTGCCCTTACCCTGGAGCCGCCCCCTCCCACCGGGCACCAGCTCGGCCAGCTTAGGAAAATCGAACGCCCACTCCAGGTCCCTGTGTGGGGCCAGCATACCGTTGGCCTGCAGCCAGGCGCTGCCACTGTGCAGCTCGGCCTGTTCGACACGCATGCGGGAACCCTCCATTACAAACCCGCCTTTCCCATGAACCGGGTAGCCCCGCAGTCGGCCTTCCAGCTTTCCCAAGGCCAGGCGAATCCAGGGGCGCCCCTCCCGCTCCCGGCCACTGGCACTGAGTTGCAGATCCAGCTGCCCCGGCCACTCCGACCACGACCGGCTCGGGTCGAGGCCAACGGCATCCAGGTTCAGCTGCCACGCCAGGGCAGGGGCCCAGGCCACGCTGGCATCGGCCTTCAATCTGCCCCCCAGGGTCTCCCCCTCTATTCGGGTGAGCATCACCTGCTGCGCTCCCCCGTACCCGAAGATGGACCAGTTGCCAGCCGGAATCTCCGCGCCTGTCAGCTCCCCCTGCAACTCAAACTCATAGTTTTCAGGATCGCCCGAGGCAACCAGACGACCGTTTCCGCTGAGTATCCTGGAGGGGCCGGTGAGTGGCCACTGCAGGTTTTGCCACCCCCCTTTGGCCTCGAACTCCAGGCTGTCGAACAGCAGCGATGTAGTCAGTTGCACCGATGCCCCGGTTGTTGCGTCCGAGAGGGCGCCCGCATCCACCGCATGCACACCGATCGTGCCATCGGCCCGTTCCAGATCACCCTTGGCCGCAATCTGCCAGACCAGATCCGATGGTAGCTCCTCACCCATGAGTCTGGCGGGTAGTTTGTCGACAACCAGCTCTGCCTGCCAGCCCAAGCGGTCAAAGGGTTGCTCGATCCTGCTTTTCAGTCTCGCCCCGTATGCGCCCCCCATCTCCAGTTCGACAACCAATTGCTGCAGATCTCCCGAGAGGCGCCCATGCACCGCCATCCGGGGTAGCTCACCCGGTTCAAACTCCAGCGCCATATTCATCTCCAGCGGATAAGCACCCACGGGTGTCAGCTGCCCGTCCATCTCCAGGAGCATCTCCTGCCGCTTCAGCGACAGCTGCTCCAGGGTGATGCCGGAGGTGTTCCAGCGGGCTTTGAGCAGGAGCTGCTGCAGCGAAACAGGCGCAGCGCCGGGTGCGGTGATCAGGCTTACATCCTGGACCCGGGCCTGCTCCAGCAGAAACTCCAGGGGAGGGACCAGATCCTGTGGTTTCGGCGCCGGGGTGGTATCCGCCTGCAACATTTCGTAACGGACGCGGGATAATTCCAGGGATGTGATGTGCAGAATACCCTGCCACAATGCCTCAGGCCGCCAGCGTAGATAGAGCTCGCCGATCTCCAGCCGCTCTGTTGAGTCCCGGTAGCTCAACCCGAACAGGTGCAGTTCACCGAACAGCCCCCCCTCCACCCGTTCGATCCGCAGCTCACCCGGCAGCAATGCCAGCAGAGATGGCTGCTGCAGCAGCCAGTTCAATCCACTGGCATTGCCCAGCAGCAGAGTGGTAGCACCTCCGAGGCTCAGGAGAAACAGTAACAGGCCGATGAGCAGACGCCTCACGAGTTTGCTCACAATACCGTTCCGAAACCCACATGGAGGCGCCACTCCTCGAATCGCGGGCTATCGTCCCGTCGATTCAGCGGCCAGGCGACATCGACCCGCACACTTCCGAAAGGGGAGAGCCAACGCACGCCAACCCCGCTCCCATAGTAAATCTTATCCACGGTTGAATTAAAGGCGTTGCCGGCATCCACAAACACCGCGACCACCCAGTCGTCCAATACCCGATGGTCGTATTGCAGGCTGGCGGTCGCCACATTCCTGCCGCCTACCACCTCTTTATCCTTGCCTTTGGGCCCCAGCGTCTTATAGGCGTAACCGCGAATACTCTCGTCACCACCCGTAAAGAAGCGCAGCGTCGACGGGTAGAGGCCGAAATTCTCGACCGTTGCCAGCCCCAACTCCCCACGCAGATTGAGACGGCCCCGTTCACCCAGCGGAATCAGGTGCTTGGCCTTGAACAGCCCACGCAGATAGGCGGTATCGGAGATCATGCCCGTGCTGCCCTTGATCTGCATGTACCAGTAGCTGCCCTTGGCAGGGAAACGGGAATCATCACTCCGGGTACGCTCCAGGCTGCTGCCGAGGCTCAACAGCAGGGTACGCTTCTTCGGGTCTGTGCCGGCGGCGAAGCGCTCATACAAAAACTCCGAAAACAGGCGTGATGACCAGGTCCGCCAACGAAACAGGTAACCTCCGGTCAACTCCGCACTGTTGGATTTCGAAGTCTTGGTATCCTCGTGTCTGAGCCGACCGGTAAAGACCACTCTATCGGTGCGGGGATCGTTGACCGGGATCCAGTAGCCGTATCTCAGAACACTCTCGACCTGAGAAACCTTGAGCAGGCTCTCCGACTGGTGGCCATGACGGTTGATCAGGCGGTTCTTCCAGCGTATCGAGGCATTCACGCCAATATCGGTATCGTAGCCCAGCCCGAATGCAAGCCGATGCCGTTTCGCCGGCATCATTTCCACATCCACTGGCACCCGGTCGCCTTCTCTCTGGTCGAACCGGGGTCGCACATCCACCAGTGAAAAATAGTCGGTTACCACGAATGCCTGCTGCAGTGACAGCAGTATATCCTGGGAATAGCGGACACCGGGCTCTATCCGCACATAACGCCTCGCCAGCTCCGGATCGAGGATATCCTGGTGCAGGCGAACCTCTCCCAGCCGGAAGCGCTCCCCGGTATCGATGTGGAGGTGTATGGAGGCCTGGCCCCGCTCCGGGTCCACTCGGATCTGGTGGGTCGTCACCTGGGTCCGGGGATACCCCAGGGTATCGGCCAGTGACAGAATTTTCTCCTTTCCCTCCTCATAGGCGGCACTCTCCAGGACATCACCTTCGCGCAAGGGAAACTCCGTCATGGCGGCCTGCAGTTGCGGCTCCCGGCTCCCCTCACCGACCAGTTTCAGGTCCAGTTCCACCACATGCACCTGAGGCCCCGGATCCACGCTGTACTGCGCTACCCAGCCCGCATTGGCGCGCTGCAGTTCTCCATCTACCCTGGCCCGAAAATAACCGAAAGGTTGCAGCGCCCTAGTAATCTCGCGCTTTCCCGCCTTGTACAGGTAACGCAACTGCATCTCAGTCAGTTTCGGATCCCGTTTTCTTTCCTCCAGCTCCAGATAGGCCTTCGCATTGTCCAGCAGTTCGCCATCGATGCCATCGATCCGGATCTCCACATCAACCGCGGCGTATGCCGCTGCAGACCAGCAAAGATGCAGCAGCAAAAGCAGGCGGAGCGCCCGGTTACCGGCCAGCCGGAGAATCTGCCACTCCATTCAAGGCTGGGGGCGGGTGAAGGTCCACTGCTTCTGGTCCGAATCTGCGGCAGAAAACCGATAACCTTCCCGATCGAACTGCTGGAGATCCTCGGGTTCCTCGAGCCGGTTACGAATAATAAAGTCCGTCATCATGCCCCGGGCTCGTTTGGCAAATACGGCGATAACCCTGGCTTTGCCTCCCTTCACCTCCTTGAAATTGACCTGTAGCAGGCGACCCTTCAGCTGCCGTGGCTTGACCGCCTTGAAGTATTCGTTCGACGCCAGATTTATCAGCACCGGCTCTTTCTGCCGCTCGAGTTCATCATTGAGACAGTGGGTAATCCGTTCGCCCCAGAACTGGTACAAATTATCTCCCCGGGGGGTCGGTAGCCTCGTTTTCATCTCCAGCCGGTAGGGCTGTATCAGATCCAGCGGGCGTAGACATCCATACAGGCCGGAAAGAATACGTAAATGATCCTGGGCAAACTTCAGATCCGCGGCCGAATAGTCCACGACCGGGATACCTCTGTATACATCACCCTTGAACGCAAACAGAGCGGGCCGCGCATTCTCTCGGGTAAAAGGGGTTGAGAATTGTTGATACCGCTCTACGTTCAGGTTGGCGATGTTTTCACTCACCTCCATCAACCGGCCAACCTGTTCACTGCTGTACTTTCTCAGCTCTTCGATGAGTAACAATGAATCAGCCAGCATACCCGGCGAACTCGCCTTCGGAGGCACTGCATCTGACTCAAAATCCTGGCCCTTTGAGGGAGACAAAGTGATAATCATATTAATCCCTGACCTTCGGTAACACTCATTGAGGCCGTGTCATATCTCGGGCTTTTCGCGCTGAATACGCTGCAGGCGCAACTTCAATCCAACACCAAGCACCATCATGCCACCGATGATGGAAAGGAGAATGAAGTTGGCCTTTCCAGTCAATATAACGAGCACCACCTGAAACCCGGCGCTGGCCCAGAAAAAGAGAACCGCCACCACCCACATCGTCCTGATCTTTGCCTGTTCCTTCTCCCATGCCGCAACCCGCCCGGCCAGGCCGGTTGACTTGCGCTCGCTCTCCTTGCGCAGGCTACTGGCGCTCAATTCAGCCCCACCATCTGATGCAGCTGCGGTACCGCTTCGCCCGCCAGGCCAGTGCGCTGAGTCCGTCGCCCCATCCCCGGCGGCCCCACAGCATTTTCAACCCGCGTGCATCCGGCCCGAGAAAGGCCTCCCTGCATCGATGTGCCCATCAAATCGCTCAAACCTGCCATCTCTGTCATTCTCCAGTACATAACGGTTACCAATAAATTCTGCCCCGATCCTGCGGATCCTGCAGACTATATACCTCGGTTCATAAGTACCCGGTTAGCCTCAATGCCATTAACTTAACGCCGACGGATCACCCGGTAGGGTGGGCACGTTGTTTGTGCCCACCAAAATGCTTGAGTCATGCGCGGAAACGGTGGGCACACAAACCGAGCCCACCCTACACTAATTTCCTAAAGTTAATGGCATTGCGGTTAACCTCGTAGCTCTTGGCGGGATTAACCGGATGCTTACATCTTATTCTATTCAGGCGTCGAATTCAGGGTGTACAACGCCTGGAGCAAGGAGGGGATCTTGCTGGTAAATTTACCAAACCACTTTGTATAGAGAGGCGTTATTTGCCCACTTCGGTTGAGGCGCGAAAGGACTCGATCGGCGATCAGCCGGAAATCCGAATCATTTCGCCTTACACCCAGAGCGAAAGGTTCAAAGGAGAATACATCATCGGAGATGGAAAAGTTTTCCGGGCCATCGTGGGTAAGGGCAAGGCCAATCAACACAACCTGGTCTGAAGCGAAGGCGTCTACATTCCCCGACACCAGGGCCTTCATTCCCTCCGATGCGGAATCCACCGGCATGACGGCGGCCGTACTGGCGGCATCTTTCAATACCTTGTTCAGATGATCAATGGTCGTCGTCTCTTTCACGACCGCCACTTTCTTTCCCTGCAGGTCCCAGATACCGCTGATATCGGACTCCTCGAGACTGAGCAGTGACGCCCCGCTGACGAAGGTGAGCTGAGTAAAATCGACCAGCTTGGAACGGGAGAGGGTTCGGGTCGTCGCACCGCACAGAATATCGATTTTATTGTCCGCAAGCGCCTGGAAACGATTGGCCGCAGTGACCGGGATGAACACAGTGGTGATTTTCGGATCGTTCAGGGTACGCTTAATCTCACTGACGATCCGGGTGCAGAGATCAATCGAATAGCCTACCGGATTGCCCTCCTCATTCAGGGAGGACATTGGTGGTTCACTTTCGCGAAATCCGATGCGAATGGTACTTGTCTGCTTTATTTTTTCCAGCGTCATGCTCCCATCCGCCATGCCAGGCCGGAGCGCCATGATGCCAATCAAAACCATGAATATAACTGCATGCTTCATTATGAATCTCCTCGAATAAGGGCCACGGAAATAATGATTTGTCCGTAGAGGCTCTTGCAAAACGCCCCCTCTCCCCCCGGGAGAGGG
>JAUUYI010000248.1 GCA_030590525.1 Sedimenticola sp.
CTAGTACGGAACCGCGCAAGTGCCCGTGAATATAATGTAGGTTGGGTTAGGCGCGCATCTCGCTGATATTTCAAGCTATCACCAGATTATGAGCGCGCCGTAACCCAACATATTCTTCATCGCTACTTATGCGGCGCTGTACTAGTTTGCCGGATAACCCGGAGCGGTGGGAGCATACCCCTGGGGCATACCCGGACCACCTGGTCCGCGCCCCATACCCATACCGCCGCGGCGAGGCATCTCACCAGTGCCCGGGCCACGCCCCATATTCATGCCACCGCGGCGGGGCATATCACCCGTGCCGGGACCACGCCCCATACCCATACCACCGCGGCGGGGCATATCACCCGTGCCCGGGCCACGCCCCATACCCATACCGCCGCGGCGAGGCATCTCACCCGTGCCGGGACCACGCCCCATACCCATACCACCGCGGCGGGGCATCTCATCATTGCCGGGACCACGCCCCATGCCCATACCGCGGCGGCGGGGCATCTCGCTGTTGCCCGGGCCACGCCCCATATTCATGCCACCGCGGCGGGGCATATCACCAGTGCCGGGACCACGCCCCATGCCCATGCCGCCTCGACGGGGCGTTCCCCACTGTTGCGCGCCTGAACTCGCCGGCGCCTTCCCCGAGGGACTACCCCGATAATCTGGTGCACTGCTATAGATGCCCGTTTCGCTGGCCGTTACCAGCAGGGGTGTCAGAAGACCGACCCCCATGACCACAACAGTAAAAATCTTCAACCTTTTCATCTTTTCTCCTTGGTTATCATTGCCGTCTGTACAAAGGCAACAGAATGACGGGAAACACCATCACGAGAATCAATTTTCTATAGAAATAACGAGCTGTCCAATGGGGGAGCCTCCCTGCTTTCCAGCCGCAAGTCAAGCAACCGGGGCCTTGTCGACCGGCAGTATAATCACCCTGCGGCGATATTTTCATCCCCTGCAGAGGGTAAATGCACCAATCTTGAGGCGTGGCGGAGCCCGCTGCCCGCCTGGACACCTTCCCACCCGGTCAGTTACGGCTGGCTCATGGGATAATCCGGCTGTTCCGATTGTGGTCAACCATGGATTTCATCATAATGGCACAGCTACCAACTCCCCTTCACCGCCTGCGGGCCAAAGGCAACCACCGGAAACGAGGATATGGAACCAACCGATTCAAGCGCTAAAAGTTTTTGCTGGCTGGCGGACAAGCATCTGGAAACACACCGACCGGCCAGGTGCAGCCGGCTGGTTCTCACCGCCTGTATCGCCCTGGCAATCGGCGGTTGCACCACAGTGGGCCCCGATTTCAAACACCCGGAAACAGCCAGCATGGAGAATTGGATCGAACGTGGAGACAGTGCCATCAAGGCCGCCCCGACAGATCTCCGCAACTGGTGGAAGGTATTCAACGACCCCACCCTTGATCTGCTGGTGGAAAAGGCCCTGGATCAGAACCTGTCGCTGCAGATCGCCGGCCTGCGCATCATCGAGGCGCGGGCCCAGTTGGGCATAGTCCGAGGGGCGCTCTATCCCCAGACCCAGACCGCCGGAGGGTCTGCAGCCAAACAGCGGATCAGTAAAAACAGCCCCAATTACAGCCCGGCGGCCAAAAGCAGTTTCAGTCAGTACCAGGCCGGCTTCGATGCGGCCTGGGAAGTCGACTTCTGGGGTCGCTACCGGCGGGGCCTGGAGGCGGCGGACGCCAACATGGAGTCATCCGTTGCCGCGTATCAACAGGGGATGGTATCTCTGACCGCCGAAGTCGCCAGTGCCTATATAGACGTACGAACCTTCGAAGAGCGGATCAAACTGGCGGAGAACAACGTCAAGCTGCAGCAGCAGAGCCTGCATATTGCCCAGGTGCGTTTCGATAACGGGGCGACTACCGAGCTGGACGTGCAGCAGGCGAAGTCGAACCTGGCCGGCACCCAGGCCCTTATCCCCGGCCTGGTCACGGGGCTGCGGCAGGCCAGGCATAGCTTGAGCATCCTGCTAGGAATGGTGCCAGGCGAGGTGAATCAACAGCTTGTCGGGCCAGGTGTCATTCCAGTTGCCCCTGCTGAGACGGCTGTCGGTATCCCGGCTGAATTGCTGCGCCGCCGCCCCGATGTCCGCCAGGCAGAATTTTCAGCGGCCCTGGAGAGCGCCCGCATCGGTATCGCTGAGGCGGATCTCTACCCCAGCTTCTCCCTGTTCGGCTCTATCGGGCTGCAGACCAGTTCGACCCATGACAGCAGCCTCGGCGACTTCACCAACTCCGACAGCCTGGCCTACTCCATCGGCCCTGGATTCAACTGGAACATTTTCAACTACGGGCGGCTGAAGAACAGCGTACGTGCCCAGGACGCGGCATTTCAACAGCAACTGGTGAACTACCAGAACACGGTACTCCAGGCCTACCAGGAGACCGAAGATGCCATCGTCGGGTTCCTGCAATCCAAGCAAGCAGCCAGATACTTCGCGGAGAGCGCCAAGGCGGCACAACGCTCTGTCGACCTGGCCAACATCCAGTATCGGGAAGGCGCCGTGGACTTTCAGCGGGTGGTGGACAGCGAGCGTACCCTGGTCCTTCAGCAAGACAAGGAAACGGAGGCCCGCGGCAGTATCGTTCTCAATCTGGTTGCCACCTATAAGGCCCTGGGGGGTGGCTGGGAGACCGAAAAGGATCGCCAGCTGATCCCGGAACAGATGCAGGAGACCATGCGGGAACGCTCTGACTGGGGCAATATCCTGCCGCCTGAAAAACTGCCGGACGGGTTGGAGCTGCCAGCCCCGGCCAAGGACCAGCCCCTGTTCCCACCGATCGACTGGTAACAGCGGTACCACCGTGATGTTGAGCGCAACCGCCTGAGGATGGTTATCGATGATGAGGGGTGAATCGATGCTGAAACCGTTGCGGCCATTAGCCATGCTGCTGTCTCTCGCCGGCTGTCTCAGCATGCAGATAGACAACCCGGACTCCTACTTCTACAGGCCACCAGCAGGTTCAGTGGTTCAGTTGAATCAGGCATTGACTGTACCGCGTCATCGCACCCGCACTTTCATGCAGCACGGAAAGCGCGTGATGCAGTTGGACCTCTACACCCCCCACTGTAATTTCGAGGTGCGGGATCTGAAACAGGAAACCCAGCAGATCGAACCCGGACGCTTCATTGTATCCCGGATAGACCAGGGGGGGACACCGGTGGTGCAACGGGAGGGATGGAAGATCGCCGGACCGGCCTGGAGCTTATCCTTCGGCGACCCCCCTGTGATCAGCCGCTATTACTATTTCTACCTGGAGTCGCAGGAACAGCCGAATGTGCTGCGCCTCAGCTGCTATGCCGGCCAGGCGGATGCGCCCCGAGCATACCTCCCCACCCTGCAGGAGATGCAGGAAGCCATGGGTGACCTGGTCACTATCGAGCCGGCATCCTGACTCCCCCGACGCAAACAGAAGAACGACCCACTCCGCAATGCTGATCACAGAGATACTGGCCCGCAATGCCAGAATGCACCCGCATGAGACAGCACTGATCGAGCGGACACCAATCGAAAGGCGGCGACTGGAGATAGACTGGCGACAGTTCGACCAGGCGGCAAACCGGTTTGCCAATGCCCTGATCCTGCGCGGGGTGAAAAAGAGCGACCGGGTAGCCCACCTGATGCTGAACTGTATCGAGTGGCTGCCGGCCTATTTCGGCATACTGCGCAGCGGCGCCTGGGCGGTACCCCTCAACTTCCGTTTCGAGGCGGAGGTGATCGGGCTCTGTGCCGAGGTTGCAGAGCCGCGGGTGTTCCTGTTCGGCGCAGAGTTCATCGACAGAATCCGGGAGATCAGAGGTGTGCTGGACCAGAGTGTCGAGCACTATGTCTATCTGGGAGCCGAAGAGCTATGCCCCGATTTCGCCGAACGCTATGAGGATTTCATCGCCGGCGCCCCGGACAGAGACCCCCGGGTTCCCCTCGAAATCAGCGACGATGCAGCCCTCTACTTCACCTCCGGCACCACTGGAATGCCTAAGGCAGTACGGCTGACCCACCGCAACCTTGAACATGCCTGCTACCTGGAAAACCAGCACCACCGGCAGA
>JAUUYI010000122.1 GCA_030590525.1 Sedimenticola sp.
ATCGCTTGTTCCCTTGATCAAGTGGGTGGATTACCGTTGTAGGGCCGAATTCATTCGGCCGATTCGGTGGTCGAATAAATTCGACCCTACATTTCTGCTGACAGCAATGAACTCCGAAACTTGAGTTCTCAATAACCCGGGGCAAACGGGCAGGGTTATTGAGGAATTACAATGATCGGTGGCTGCTCCTGTTCCCGGTGGGCAGACCTTTTGTTTCAAGGCTGTTAAAATGATCGCTTTGTCCCCGGTGGAGCAGGTTTCATGTTCAGCAAAGATATGCAAATCAGTGGCTATGACGACGAACTCTGGGCGGCGATCCAGGCTGAAGAGCGGCGGCAGGAGGAGCACATCGAGCTGATCGCCTCGGAAAACTATACCAGCCCACGGGTGATGCAGGCGCAAGGCTCTGTTTTGACCAACAAATACGCGGAGGGATACCCCGGAAAGCGCTACTATGGTGGCTGTGAATATGTAGACCAGGCGGAGCAGCTGGCGATAGATCGGGCAAAGGAGCTGTTCGGTGCCGATTACGCCAATGTACAGCCTCACTCCGGCTCCCAGGCCAATGCCGCTGTCTACATGGCGTTGTGCCAGCCCGGTGACACGATACTGGGAATGAGCCTGGCCGATGGTGGGCATCTGACCCATGGAGCAAAACCCAGTTTCTCCGGCAAGATCTACCATGCAGTGCAGTACGGGCTGGATCCGGCCAGTGGTGAAATTGATTATGCCCAGGTAGACCGTCTTGCCCGGGAGCACCAGCCGAAGGTGGTCGTGGCGGGTTTTTCCGCCTACTCGCGCGTAGTGGACTGGGCGCGTTTTCGGGCCATCGCCGATGAGGCAGGGGCATTCCTGTTCGTGGACATGGCCCACGTGGCCGGGCTGGTCGCGGCGGGGCTTTACCCCAGCCCGGTGCAGATCGCTGATGTCACTACGACTACGACCCACAAGACCCTGCGCGGCCCCCGGGGGGGGCTGATCCTGGCCAAAGGTAACCCGGAGATCGAGAAAAAGCTCAACTCCCTGGTCTTTCCCGGCACCCAGGGTGGACCCCTGATGCATGTCATTGCGGCCAAGGCGGTGGCGTTCAAAGAGGCGATGGAGCCTGGTTTCAAGGCATATCAGGCTCAGGTGCTCGGCAACGCGCGGGCCATGGCGCAGATCTTCATCGACCGGGGGTATGATGTGGTCTCCGGTGGTACCGACGATCATCTGTTTCTGGTCAGTTTCATCCAGGCGGGCCTTACTGGCAAATCGGTGGATGCCTGGCTGGGCGCTGCCAATATCACCGTGAACATGAATGCAGTTCCCAACGACCCCCAGTCCCCGTTCGTCACCAGTGGTATCCGGGTTGGTACGCCGGCACTCACCACCCGCGGTGCCAATGAACAGGAGGCGGCTGAACTGGCCGGCTGGATGTGCGACATCATCGATGACCGGGGCAGCCAGGAGACCATCGATCGGATAAAGGCCAGGGCCCTTGAATTCTGCGAACGCCACCCCGTCTATGTTTAAAAACAGGACCGAGGACCGAGGACCGGGGACCAAGGGTCCTTTTCTGTTTGCCTCGGTCCCCGGTCCTCGGTCCTAGGTCCTGTTTTTCCCATGCGTTGCCCTTTCTGTGGTGCCCAGGAGACCAAGGTGATCGATTCCCGTCTGTTCGGGGATGGTGATCAGGTGCGTCGCCGTCGTGCGTGCACGGTTTGCAAAGAGCGCTTCACCACCTATGAGACGGCGGAGCTGAATCTGCCTCGGGTGGTCAAGCAGGACGGGAGCCGGGTGCTCTTCGATGGGCGTAAGCTGGCCTCTGGTATCTCGCGGGCGCTGGAGAAGCGTCCGGTCAGTTCCGACCAATTGGATGATCTCCTGGGTCGAATTCGCCGCCGGCTGTTGGCTGCGGGAGAGCGGGAGATCCCCTCCCGGCAGATCGGGGAGTGGGTCATGGATGAGTTGCGCAGGCTGGATCAGGTGGCCTATGTCCGTTTTGCCTCGGTCTATCGCAAGTTCGAGGATGTCAACGCCTTCAGGGAGGAGATCGAGCGCCTGGAGAGCCAACTGCCACCCGAGGTGCGCAGGCATCAGCTGGATCTGCTGGGGCGGGACTCAGACGATTAGGAGCCTGTCGGATTTAACGCTAATTGCATCTCCATGAACGCTGACAAACCCACTGAACCCGTAATTATCACATGGATAGAGCACTGAGAATGAGCGCCGAGGACCACGGATATATGGCCCGGGCCCTGCGGTTGGCGCGGAGAGGGCTCTACACCACCCATCCCAATCCCCGGGTCGGCTGTGTGCTGGTACATGATGACATCATCGTGGGTGAAGGTTTTCATCGTCGCGCCGGTGAGCCTCATGCGGAACGCAATGCCCTGGCGATGGCGGGGGCGCGTGCCCGCGATGCCACTGCCTATGTCACCCTTGAGCCCTGCTCCCACCACGGCCGTACCCCCCCCTGCGCCGATGGTCTGCTGGAGGCCGGTGTGCGGCGGGTGGTGGTCGCCATGGCCGACCCCAACCCGCTGGTGGCGGGGCAGGGGCTGGAGACTCTGCGCCATGTCGGGGTTTTGGTGGAGTCCGGCCTGCTGGAACCGGAGGCCCGTCTGCTCAATGCCGGTTTTATTAAACGCATGCAGCGGGGGCGGCCTCTGGTGCGTTGCAAGCTGGCCCAGAGCTTGGATGGCCGGACTGCCATGGCCAGTGGTGAAAGCAAGTGGATCACAGGGGTGGCGGCACGGCGGGACGTGCAGCGGCTGCGGGCACGCAGTGACGCCATTGTCACCGGAATAGGCACGGTGCTGGCGGACGATCCCTCCATGACCGTGCGGCTGGGGGTGGAGGAGTTGCCCGGCGTGGAGTCGGAAGCGTATCTCCCCAGCCCACTGCGGGTGGTACTCGATCCTGCTGGGGAGATGCCCGCGGGAACACGGATGTTGCGGTTGCCGGGGGATACCCTGATCTTCTGCTCCGTTGCAACGGAAGAACGAATGGATGCCCTCAGGCGCGCCGGGGCCGAGGTGGAGCGGCTGCCGGGCGATGACAAACGGGTGGAGCTGGATGCGGTATTCGAACGGCTGGCCCGACGAGAGGTCAATGAGGTGCTACTCGAGGCCGGACCCACCCTGGCCGGCGCGGCGCTGGCAGGTGGGCAGATCGACGAGTTACTGATCTACACCGCGCCCCTGATCATGGGGAGCCGGGCACGTGGGCTGTTCAACCTGCCCGGGCTGGAGCGAATGGGGGACCGGATCGAGTTGGAGATAGAAGATATGCGGATGGTCGGACGGGATCTGCGTGTCACCGCCAGGCCCCGGGTTTGAGAGAGGTTCTCACAGCAGAATGTCGTTAAACAGGGGGAGTGGCAACAGATGTTCACAGGCATCATTCAGGGCATAGGGAGACTGACCGGGATGGAGCAGCGGGGTGGAGACGCTTTGCTGCACATCCACACCGGCGGGCTGGGGCTGGATGACGTGGCTCTGGGTGACAGTATTGCGACCAATGGTGTCTGCCTTACTGTGGTGGCGCTGAGGGGAGATGGTTACAGCGCAGATGTCTCTCGTGAGACCCTGGATCTCACCACCCTGGGCGGGCTGAAACCGGGTAATCCGGTCAACCTGGAGAAGGCCCTCACCCTGGGCGCCCCGCTCGGGGGCCATCTGGTGAGCGGACATGTGGATGGGGTCGGCCGGGTGCTGGAGCGAAAGCGGGACGCACGCTCTATCCGCTTTCGCATCGAGGCCCCGGCGGAGTTGGCCCGGTATATCGCTCATAAGGGCTCTATCTGTATCGACGGGGCCAGCCTTACGGTAAACGGGGTGAACGGGAACCGGTTCGAGTTGAACATCGTTCCCCACACCCTGCAGCAGACCATCATGGCCGATTACCAGGCTGGTGCCCGGGTTAATCTGGAGGTGGATCTGATCGCCCGTTACCTGGAGCGTCTGCTGCTGGGTGAGCGGGCGGCCGAGCCTGCAACCACTGAAGAGGGTGTCACCCTGGAGTTGCTGGGTCGGCGGGGGTTTCGGTAGTCAGAGGTCAGAAGACAGAAGCGTAGTTCGGGCGGAGCCTGATCGGAATTCCGGGGGCGGTGCGCACGGCTGCGGTGCGCACCATGGACCTGCAATTTTCCTCACTTAGCCACCTTTGTTATAATTAATCGTTTCCATGTTTGAAAAGCGTCTTAATAGATAGAGAAAATCGCCCGGTGATGGAACTCAATACGACTGAAGATATTATCGAGGATCTGCGTCAGGGCCGGATGGTCATCATCATGGACGACGAAGATCGTGAGAATGAGGGTGATCTGGTGATGGCGGCGGAGATGGTCACACCCGAGGCGATCAACTTCATGGCCCGCTATGGCCGTGGTCTGATCTGCCTGACCCTCAGTAAGGAGCGCTGCCAGCAGTTACGCCTGCCGTTGATGGTGGGTATCAACGAGTCGCCCCACGCCACCAACTTCACCGTCTCGATCGAAGCGGCGGAAGGCGTCACAACCGGCATCTCCGCGGCAGATCGTGCCACCACGGTGCTGGCGGCGGTAAAAGCGGGTGCGGCACCCCTGGATCTGGTTCAGCCGGGCCATATCTTTCCGCTGATGGCGCAGCCCGGGGGTGTGCTGGTGCGGGCCGGGCATACCGAGGCGGGCTGCGATCTGGCGCGACTGGCAGGGCGGGAGCCGGCGGCAGTGATAGTCGAGATCCTCAATGAAGATGGCTCCATGGCCCGGCGGTCCGATCTGGAACAGGTGGCCCGGGCGCATGGTTTGAAGATCGGCACCATTGCTGATCTCATTCAATATCGGGTGCAGAACGAGAAGACGGTGGAACGGGTAAGCGAATGCACCCTGCCGTCGCGCTACGGGGACTTTCGGCTGGTAGCCTATCAAGACTGCATCGACAACGAACTGCATCTGGCGCTGGTTATGGGCGAACTGGACCCGGCCCGGCCTACCCTGGTCCGAGTGCATATGCAGAATACCCTGTGCGACCTGTTTGCGCCGGTCCATGAGGGGTGTGGCTGGCCTATCGCCAACGCCATGCGCTGTGTGGCGAAGGAGGGAGCGGGGGTGATCGTGGTGTTGCGCAATCACGACACCAGCCGGGAGATCATACAACGCATGCGGGATATACAGTTCCAGGGCAGTGAGAAGGATGAGTGGATCAATCCTGCAGAGGCCAGCAAACACCTGCGTACCTTTGGTGTGGGGGCGCAGATCCTGGCCGACATCGGAGTACGGAAGATGCGGGTGTTGAGCGCTCCCAAGAGTCTGCACGGCATCTCTGGGTTCGACCTGGAAGTGATCGAGTATGTTGAGTGCAAGTGAGTTGTAACCCCCCCATCTGAAACAGAATTCAAATCCATCGAAGGTTCAAGATTATGGCAATCAATACGATCGAAGGCGCACTTACGATACAAAATGCGCGGTTCTGCCTGGTGGTGGCCCGGTTCAACGGCTTTATCGTCGAGAGTCTGTTGGATGGAGCGGTCGATGCCCTGAAGCGACACGGGGCGGACGAGTCGGAGATGACTATCGTACGGGTACCGGGGGCATTCGAGATGCCGCTGGCGCTGGATCGGATTGCCGCCAGGGGGGGGTATGATGCCATTGTCGCGCTGGGTGCCGTGATCCGCGGCGGCACGCCCCATTTCGACTATGTGGCCGGTGAGTGCATCAAGGGCATGGCCCAGGTGAGCCTGAAGCATGGGGTGCCGATCGCGTTCGGTGTGCTTACCGTCGATACCCTCGAACAGGCCATCGAGCGGGCCGGTACCAAGGCCGGTAACAAGGGCGCCGAGGCCGCGATATCGGCGCTGGAGATGGTCAACCTGCTGCGTCAGATCGACTGATGAGTCATGAGCGGAGTCAGGCCCGCCATCGGGCCGTGCAGGCCATCTACCAGTGGCAGATTACCGGCCAGGATATTCGGGAGATCCGGGACCAGTTTCTGGGCAATGAAGAGGGCGGTCGCTTCGAGGTCCCCTATTTCGACAAGCTGTTGAGTGGGGTGCCGGCCCACGTGAGTGAGGTCGACAAGCAGCTTGCCCTCTGCCTGGATCGCTCTATCGAGAGTGTCGATCCGGTGGAACGTGCCATCCTCCGTCTGGGCGCATACGAGTTGATCCATCAGCCGGAGGTGCCTTACCGGGTGATCATCAACGAAGCGGTAGAACTGGCCAAGGTGTTCGGTTCCGAGCAAGGCCACCGCTACGTCAACGGCGTACTCGACAAGCTGGCCCGTGACGTGCGCAAGGCCGAACAGGGGCGTCAGACCCGCTAGGACTGCCCTTTACCCATACCTTTCAAAACTCACACGGAGACGCGGAAGCACGGAGAAAATAAATAAAAACAGGGAGTAGGTCGGGCATGCGGTTTATGCCCGACGTCATGTCCCAAAGCTATCCGCCAGAAAAAATGTCGGGCACAAAAACCGTGCTCGACCTACTTGGCTATGAGCAAGCAAAGTCACATATTCCTGAAGTCTTTGTCTTTCTCTGATTTTCCCTTCGTGTCTCCGTGCCTCCGTGTGAGACATTTTTTTATACCGAGATGTGGGTAAAGGGCAGCGCTAGGAGCC